>JAUYEE010000206.1 GCA_030691545.1 bacterium
GATGGCGACGGAAACGCACACCTTCCCGGTCACTAAGGTCCCTGTGAGCCCCCCATTCGACTTCGAGGCTTTCTGGAAAGAATATGCGGCGGACTTCCCCGAGCGGCAGAAGTTCAGAGAACACTACCTCAGCGAAGATGACATGAAGTGGTACACGAGCCTGAGGCTCGCGCCGGTGAGAATCGAGCCGGACAAGGACAAACCTTACTCTCGACTGGAAGATGAAGGAGACAATGTCGTCTTCAGGGTGAAATTCAAGGCGTTTTTCAGGACATTTGCCGGTCTACAAGCCGAACCAGTTGATGAGGTGTGGGTCATAAACGCGAAGACCCGCAAGATTGTCGAGGTTCGAAAGCCGCCGGGCGCGGCGGCGCCGGAGTTCGATTGGGCAGATTTCAAGGCGAGGTACGAGCAGGCTTTCCCGAACCCCGTGGATTTCAAGAAGCTTTACGCCATGAATTGCGGGCCGCACCTGTACAGACCCGACCTGGTACCGAAGCACTGG
The DNA here is from genome assembly GCA_030691545.1 of bacterium. Taxonomy (GTDB): domain Bacteria; phylum Auribacterota; class JABMQX01; order JABMQX01; family JABMQX01; genus JAUYEE01. The sequence goes on from JAUYEE010000206.1 coordinate 506, forward strand.
TACTACAGGGGTACCCCGGAGAAGGTCTACGAAATCTCTGGGGTGCCAGCCAGCCGTCCAGACGGAACATGGGAAGTGACCGCCTTGATCGAGCATAAGTTTGCCGAAACGGCTGCCCGGAAGGTGGCCACGGAAAGGTGGGTCATCGAGCCCGGTAAGGGACCGGAAGACAAAGGCTTGATAGTGGAGGCGGAGTGGATTACGATGTAAGTCGAGCTAAGAGTTGGGTGAGCAAAGCGAACTCAGTCCCGCCATGGCGGGACAGAAAGGAGGGGGGGCATGAAGCCATGCGAAGTAGAGCTGCTCGTTCTTGGAGCGTTATCAGTTGTGCTTGCGCTGCTCGCACCTGCGGAGGCGACCCAACGCAGCGAGTTTGAGAGATTCAGGGAGTACATCCTCAATCCCGAGTTCCTGGAGCTCGGTTCCGTGGAAGCGGCGTTGATGGAAACCGCAACGGGGCAGATAGCGGGCCAGGCCAGGGGGTATGTGACGGGGGCTTCTTCTCCGGGAGCCTTCGTGGCCATTTTGGTCCAGGACACCTGGACGCGGATGACGAGCCTCGGTCCCATATTCACGGAGCGTGGGCGCACGACCGCTTTCGAGCCGGAAGAGACGATCGAGGAAGGACGGACGGTCGTACACAGGCGTGGATTGTGGGCGTTTGGCTTGTATTATTCGTATGCCGACTTCAAGGAATTCGACGGGAACGACATCAACAGCTTGTTCAGGGGCCCTCGCGTAACCGCCGAGACGACAGACTTCTCATTTTCGTCTGCTGATATCTTGACCCACGAGAAGTACAGAGCTCAGACCAGCAGGTGGCGACGCGAGTTTTGGGATGCGATTGACGGCGGCCAGTATCAGAAGGCGACGCAGATGGGCCGCACAGCCGGTATTGATCCTCCGTTTCGCGGCAATGTGGAGTTGGTTGGGGTCGAAAGAAAACCGGAAGGGACGGTTTTTCACTTACAGGAGCAGTTCGAGCATATCAGGCAGGTCGCGGACGCGACCTTCAGAATCAAGACGCAGACAGCCACTGTCCTGGCGAGCTTCAGCGCGACGGAATGGCTTGACCTCACCGTGTTGATTCCGATCCATTGGATAGATTGGCACTCTGACGTTGTTCGAGAGCACTATGTTGATGGCGTCTTGGTGGAGAGTTCTCGTGCTCATTTTGGCGACTCCGCGACCGGCCTTGGCGATATCGCTCTGCGGTCGAAGTTCAGGCTCACCCATCCTGTTGCCGCGGTTGACTGCGCCGCCGCGCTGGACTTGCACTTTCCCACCGGTGATGAGGACGAGTTTCTCGGTACAGGTAGCTTTGGTGTGACGCCGTTTCTCATGGCCAGCAAAGAACTCGGCCCCGTTACTCCGTACGTCAATGTGGGCTACCTGTTCGACACAGAGGACAGCGATTGGAGCCGATTGGAGGTGAAAGCTGCTCTTGATTTCACGCCAATTGCGAGACGCCTGACCATTGGAGGGGAGTTTGTGGGGCTTATCTACGATGACTTCAAGATTTACGACGCAGGGGTGGCCCTGAAGGTCGCTCCTTTGAAGGACAAGCCGCTGGCTCTCGGGGCTTCCGTGCTTTTCCCTGTGAATGACGACGGCTTACGACCGGACTATGTGGGGGTGTTCGGAGCGGAGTGGTCATTCTGAGGTGGCACGGGCTTCCAGCCCGTGAATCATGGGCAAGATGCCCATGCCACCCGGCTCACCTTGCCCGGTCGCCGAAGGAACCACCAGTCAACGGAGGCTACGAGAGTCAGGCTCACCCCGCCGCAGGCGGGGCTGGCGCAAGATCACGCGAAAGGAGGGGGCGATGAATAAGGCAGTTGTTACAAATAGCAGGATAGAACACAGAATACAGGACACAGTAGACAGGGAACCCACCCCGCGAATCCTGTCTCCTGTATTCTGGCTACTCCCCGCATTCTTCTCAGTTCTTCTGAGTCTTGTCCCGACGCTATGCGCCGGCCAGCGAACAGTCCCTATGGTCGTGGAGGTCACGACCGCTGAGGAACTGGCCACGGCGGTTCAAGACGCGGTCCCCGGCGACGTAATTCGCCTCAAGAATGACGTCGCCAACGGTGGGACGATACAGGTCAACTCCTCAGACCTAACGCTCGCGCAGGCGGACGATGACGCTTATGTCCTGACTGCAAACATCGTCGTGAATGCCGCCGCAAAGTTGACCCTTAGGAACCTCATCCTGAATGCGGCAGCCACGAGCAGCCCGATTGTCCACGCGAAAGCACAGGCCGAGGTTGCCATCTTCGGCTGCAGGTTCAGGGGGCATTCCGCGGGGATCGGAGTCAAAGTCGTTGTCTCCGGAAAATACAGCACCATTGAGGGGAGCGACTTCATCGGGCTTGACACTGGGATTTCCTTGCTCAAGAGCGGCAGCACCGCGTTAGGGCCCAGTCCGGCGTCGCAGAGTCAATCCTCGGTCCGATGGTGCTACCTGCAATGCTGCTATTCCCCTATCGTTGTTAGCGAAACGCCGGCAGTCATCGAGAACTGCTTTATCGCCGACACGGGGTATCCCTTCGGCGACGACCCCGCCTTCAAAGATGCGCAGAACCAAGATAAAGACCCATTTGATTCGAGCGTGCTCGACCTCGACGCCGGGTCCGCCTTCGTGGACGTCCTTCACAATACAATCTGGAATTCCGGCGGAATGGGCATCAAGTGTCGCGGCGGCGACATCGAAATCAAGAGCAACATCCTCGCAACGGGAGAAGACTTTGGCCTCTATGCCGAAACACAGCAGGCGGGAGATAGCGTCGTTGACGACTACAATGATGTCATAGATTTCAGGCCAAACTACGACCCGTACATTGACAAGGGGACACACACAATCCAATCCCTGCCGCGTTTTATCGGCGGCGATGACCCGCAGCCGGGGGCAAGTGGCGAGTATGCCGATGGAGATTTTCGGCTCCGCACCACAAGTCCGGTTTCCCCCTGCATAGGCACTGGTGCCGGCGGCAGCGACATGGGACGCTTCGGGCCCATGCCGCCGGAAGGGAATTTCCAGGCTCAGAATGCGGGCAGTGCGTTCCTGGAGCTCGACTTCTTTCCGAAGAGCTGGTCCAGCCCGAATAGGACTCTCGTTCTCAATTGGGATCAGCCTGGGGACTACGCGCAGGGCACACCCTCCGGATACCAATACAGCCTGGATGGCGGCGCCTTCCAGGACGTGAACCCTGTGACTGCAAGGACGGTGAGCGTAGCGATGGGCACGGGTCCCGACGATGACGGCCCCCACGTTGTGGGAATTCGCGCTTTCCGAGGGGCAAGCCGTTTTCTTGGGCAACCTGTGTACTTCATCTTTGCCAAGCACGACCCACCGACGATGACGGCCCCGCCCGACATGACCGGTGTGGAGCAGACAACCACCGCTGGCACGCCCAGGAGTGCGGTAGCCCTCGGCTCCCCGCAAGTCTCGGAATACCCCGTCGCCGAGCTGACCGTCACGAACAATGCCCTGGATGTATTCCCGTTGGGAAACACGACGGTGACCTGGACGCTGAGCGATGGCACGAACACCCGCACCGATACTCAAACCGTGGCGGTCGTGGATACGACACCGCCCGAAATCGTGCTCCAGGGCAACAACCCCTCGACCCTTGAGTGCGGGACGCAATATGCGGAGCCGGGCTACACGGCGACCGATATATGTGCCGGCAACCTGACAAGCTCCGTGGCAGTGACCGGCTCGGTGAATCACAATGCTGTGGGCAGTTACACCCTTCACTACAACGTCAGTGATCCCAGCCAGAATCCCGCGCAGGAAAGGACGCGGACAGTCAACGTCGTGGATACTACCCGTCCGGTGATCGCATTGGCAGGAAACAATCCGATGACGCTGGAGTGGCCCACGCCCTACGTGGAGCCGGGCTATACGGCGACCGACGTGTGTGCCGGCGACCTGACGAACGCGGTGGCAGTGACCGGATCGGTCAATAACAATGCTGTGGGCGCCTACACCCTCCACTACAACGTCAGCGATCCCAGCGGTAACCCTGCCGAAGAGAACACGCGGACGGTGAACGTTGTGGACACTGCCCCTCCTGCGATCACACTGTCTGGGGGGAATGTCGCCTTGGAGGTAGGGACGGCGTACGTCGAACCGGGCTACACAGCCACGGACAATTATGACGGAGAAATCACATCCAGCGTAACCGTCTCGGGCGAAGTCAACCCAACTGTTCCCGATACCTACGTCCTGAGCTATAATGTCAGCGATTCCAGCGGGAATCCAGCCGAGGAGACGACCCGGACAGTTTTTGTGATTGAGAAACCTGCCCTATTGGCGGTACAAATCAGCGGCGGTGATTCAGTTTCCTTGACCTGGAGTGACCTGGGACCAGACTTTGCCTACACGGTGGAGTTCCGCGACTCGCTGATGGACGGGAATTGGATGCCTGTTCCACCCGCTGAGCAATGGCCCACGACGGCGACGAATTGGAGCGACGTCTCGGCCGCCTCAATAGGGACCCGCTTTTACAGGGTCAGCGTGACGGCTATGCCTTAGCGGCCACAATGAGTTCATCGGTTTCGCCCAGAAGACGAACCTGTGGAGCCGACCTTTCAAGGCTGGCCGGCTTCGCAGTGTTGGCCCGCTGGATCATCCTCAGGGTGAACGGGCTGACTGCGATAGCGCAGATGGGCCTGTCGGTGCGTACTCCGCCCCAGGAGGGGCAAAGAGATGATATAGATTCGTGGAGTCTGGTGATGCAGTTGTCTTACGAAGACTGCATTGTGGAAGGCGCTAAAGACCGAGCAGAAACAGGAATCAGCAGTTGAACAACATCAAAAGGGAGGGCGAACATGTCCAGACAAAGGTATTCCCGTCTGATACCCCTCGCTGCGATCGTGGGACTGGTTTTCTTTGCAGCGCCCACATTCGCCGAGGAGGGGGTAACAGAAGAGATGCGCAGTCTTGCGTACGCGGATAAGCCCATCGAGGAAGTCGTGCAGGAGCTTTCGGACTGGTCCGGCGTCAACATCGTGGCCTCGTCCGGTGTGACGGGCAACGTCAAGATCAAGCTCAAGAATGTCACGTGGCGGTGGGCTCTCGAGTTGATCGTGGAAGCCAACAATCTGTGTATGATCGAGGACGAGGAGAAAAACGTCATCAAGATCATGACTCAGCAAGAAGCTCTTGCTCAACCGCTGGCCACCCGAGTTTACAATCTCGTCTATCTGCAGGCGGCGGATTACAAGGCCGTTATCGGCAAGGACGAGAAAGGAAAGCCGATAGAGAAAGACATGGCGGGCGCCGGCGCGATGTTGGAGCCCCTGTTGGACAAGGAAAAGAAAGAGACCATCAAGGCGGACCCGGTTGGCAATAAACTCATTGTTACCGCCATGCCAAAGACGCATTACGCTGTGAAATCGGCGATTGCGCGACTCGACACCAAGCTCGAGCAGGTCGAGATCCAGGTTCGGTTTGTCGAGACTTCCGTTGAGGCCGCCAAGAACCTCGGCATCAAGTGGGATTTCCTGAAGGGGTATGGGGTCGGGTTGAGTAAGCTCGGCAGGGAGTGGTCGCAGGCCACGGAGGAAGGCAAGAAGTCTGTGACCGGTTGGTCGGATACTTCGACGGCAGCGAATTCGGACTCTGTGGTCACGACAGCCCTGTCTGGCAGTCCGACCGAACGGCTGAGGGTCCTGACCCAGGACTTCGGCCGCGAATCGGCTGGCATGACAAGCTGGGAAGGCGCCCGAAATGAGGTCGAAGCCACGGTCAAAACCGCCACACTGGCTGCCAGCAACATCAGTCTTGTCCTCAGCGCCCTGTTCGAGGACAAAGATACGAAGATGGTGTCTCACCCGAACGTCAAGACGCTCGATCATAAGCTGGCTTTGATTAAGGTCGTCAGGCAGTATCCCATCCCCAAGTGGGCCTTCAATTCGGAGACGGGCACCTTTGAAGTCCAGGGAGTCGAGTTCAAAGACATCGGCGTGACCCTCAAGGTCACTCCGCACATCAACGAGGATAACCTTATTACGCTTGACGTTGATCCTGAACTCAGCGCTCAAGTTGATGAGGTTGTCTTCAGCGGTGGCGGCGGCGGATCGGCGAAGATTCCCATCGTCGACACGAGAAGCGCCACAAGCTCTGTTCGCGTCAAGAGCGGCGAGACCCTCGTTATCGGGGGCCTCGTGACGACTCAGGAGGTGGCGAACATCGGCGGCATACCGCTGCTCAAGGAGATACCTGTTTTAGGGTATCTGTTCAAGCATACGTCGAGGACGAAAATCAACCGCGAGCTGCTGGTCTTCATTACGCCGACCATCGTGGAAGGCCCAGCAGAGTGAGAGCCTTTTCCGGTTGGGCTGATATGGAATAACCGCCGTCCCTGGCCGAGCCACCCGGTGAGCGACTCCGCGCACGCGGGCGCTCGGCACAGAACGGGTGCCCGCCGCGCGCACGCGGGCAGGCTGTCGGAGGTGCGGAGGTTTGTTCTGTTCCCCCAGGGCGACCTCCGCCCCCTTCGGACTGCGATTTCGACATGAAACACGGAGCCCGCTCCCGCGGAAAATATACTTCCGCACCACGACAGCGATTGTGGCCAGCGATAGACCTGGAGTCCCGCCTTTCTGTCAGACGTGTGCCTTGGCGAAGGCGATCAGGCAAACATGCTCCTGACTTGATCGAAGGTCATAACTTGGGAAACCAGGGTCAATGCGGAGCAATGCAGGTCATGTGGAGGAAAGACAATGTCTCTGTTGGCAGACGCGAGGGTCTTGAGTTCAATGTTTGCCGGTTGGCTTGCGATACTGTGCGTGAACGCCGGAAGCCCGGCGCTCGCGAGTTCGTGGGTTGACGACATAGTGACAGGACAAATACAGACAGTCTCCGTGGAGGAGAGCATCGCGCTGGCGCTGACCGGAAGCTTTGCTTATGCGTACGACCCTATGAAGAGAGAATTGGTCAGGCAGAACGCGCCAAACTTTCTCGGACACAGGGTTGCCCCGAGAGTCGCGGTTTGTTGGGGACTGCCGAATGCGTGGGCCTTCAGTGCAAAGCTTGGCAAATGGACGGAAGAAGCCTTGCAGGAGGAGGTGGTTGATTGCAAAGCGGCGGATGATGTCGCAGTAGTGCAAACACGGACGAGAGCTCATGCCTACAGCGCCTTGACCGGGGATTGGCAAACATGCAGGCCAACACAGGGTATAGAGTGCGTGGAAGTCAGCCAGCAGATTGTTCTGGTATGCGCAGGGACAGAAGTCTGGGGATACAGTGCCTTTTCTGACACATGGACCAAGCTTTCCCTGCCGGAGAAGCCGAGTGGGACGATAATCGGAGGACGGGTGGCCATGGTGTGGACGGGTGACAGAGCTTACGCACTCAGCGCCAACGACGGGGGCTGGAAATCCCAGATTCTGTCAGGTCCCCCGCAAGGGGGTCTGGCCCACGAGGACGTGGCGATGATCTGGAGCAGCACGGATGCTCATTCGTTCAGTGCGATGAAAGCCAGTTGGTCCTCCGTAAGCGCGTTAGGGGCTATCCGAGGCGCCAAAGTTGGCCCGGGTGTGGCGATCCTGTGGACGGACAACTACGGGTATGGGTACGATCCTTCGACGGGGAGATGGACTGGGGTTTCCCTGACAGGGTCTTCTACGCAGGCAGAGGCGGCCGGCCACGTTGGGATGCTGTGGACGGACAGTGCGGCGTATGGGTACAGTCCGCTTCTGAGGGCTTGGGCATCGGAATCGCTGACCGCGACCTCGCTGGAGGCACATGTGGGGGACGGTATCGGAGTTCTCAGGATGGATTCGAGCGCCCTCGGTTACTCGGCGGGGAAGGGTTCCTGGGCGAGGGAAACCCTTGCTTCGGGACCTATGAATGGAGCAGCAGCGGAGAACGTGGGCGCGGTCTGGAACAATAAGCAAGCATGGGTGTTCGATGGATTGAGCGGAGAGTGGGTAATGACCGTGGTCGCCGGGGAGATCCAGGCTGGCGACGTGGGTGATTACCTTGCTTTGATTCGGAGCGATAGTGCCGTCCACGTGTACGACGTATTGGGGCACAAGTGGGCGAGCGTGACAACCGCCGGTACACAGGGCGGCGAGGCGGGAGAGCTGCTCTGCATCGCCTGGAGTCCGAGAAATGGATACGGCTACAACGCGGGAGGCGCCGATTGGAATCAGGTTACTTTCCTCGGCAGTTACGCCGCGCATCTCGTCGGCGGCCGAGTGGCAGTCGTAAGCCTTGAGCAGAATTATGCGTATGGTTACAGCCAGGCAACAGGGCAATGGGAGAGGGAACCAGTAGCTTTTGTGCTGAAGGGAACGGACGCGAGCCGGAACCTCGGCGTGCTTTGGGGAGCAAGTCGCGTGGCAATTTACGACCCCGAGCCCTCGCCCTTGCCCGCCAGTCCAACAGTTGAGCACCTTTCCGTGGACGGAGAAACCGTGCTTCGCTGGAGCAGCGTTCCGGGAGCAAAATACAGAGTGGACAGAAGCGATGATCTTCTCGGCGAATGGGTGACGGTCAGTGGGGTAATCACCGCTCTGACTGAGATGACAGAATGGCGAGAGCCAGTCGCGTCGAATGTGATGCAGCGGTTCTATCGCGTCGAGGTCATTCGCTGAAAGGAAGTGAGCCGTTTCTGAGTGACTTCAGAACCGCCAGGAACGGGAGTTCGGCGACCACCTATATTGTACCGATTGTGTGTTCCGGTGTTTGACGTCTTAATCACGGTAACGCCGCCATCCTGGCGGCAGTCCCAAGACCGTCTCGCTGCGGGAAACTCGAAAAAAGCATTGCGCACCGTGCCGGCGACCGCCCTCAGGCGCAGTTACGCGATTCGGGCGCGCGATGAGCGCAGGGCCGTCCCAGGAGCCAAATTAAGGAGGACCAAAGATGTCGAGCAAAGTTTGCAGGGTTGTCGTGATCGTGATGTTGCTTTGTGTGGTTGCGTTCGTCGCCACTGTCTTGACCCAAACGAGAGCTGAGCAGGGCGCCGCAACCGGGGTTACGGAGGAGGCCAAGAAGCCAACCCTCGAGAAGCCGATCCTCGAGCAAAGAATGGATGCTCTCGAGAAAAACCAGAACCAGATCCTCGCCGAGTTGAAGCAGATCCGACAGACACAGGACGAAATCCTCCAGATGACGCAGAAGATTTTCACTTATATGAAGAGGAAGTGAGTCTGCGTGCAGCGGCTACCGGCGCTTTCGACAGGCGCCATAATCACCATGGCTTTGCCAAGAAGCCACGGCGGTCTCAAGGAACCCAGGCATGCTCAAGTCGGCGAATTGTCAGACTTTCGGCGGCTGAGCGCACCCCAGCTTCTGGCCGGCCGATAGGTGCCTGCTGAGCGGGGCGCGACAAACGCAGGCGACATGCGGACCTTCCAGTCCCGCGTTAGGCCGGAGGGGGCACGAGGACGTGAAGACGACCATGGTTTTTGCGGCCATGTCTTGAACCGCCGTGGGCATTGCGGCCACAGCCCGGTTGATGGGCTATAGGTGAAGCACCCTGGAGCGCCCTGGAGAAACCCACAACGCCCCACGCATGTCAAGTCGCAACGGCTACCACCTGGAAGAAAAGCAGTCAGGCGATTATCCTCTAAGACGTCTGATCCGGCAGTCTCGCGGCCTGAAAGTGCTGTGAAAGAACCATAGAAACCTCGGTTCGAGAACCAGAGAGCACAGGAGAAGAGACGATGCAGGTACGCGGACCACTCATGGTAGAACACCGTCTCATTGAACGGATGATCGCCCTGATTGAGCGCACCGTTGCCCAATCTCAAGAAACTCAGATGATCGGTATCCGTCCGGTAGACACAGGGGGACCTTGGCATAGATGTTGACGGTGGGGAATCAGGCAGGGATATTCTGGCTGGCGGTTTGGGCGGCCTTCCAGTTGTCGGGAAGGAGTTCCTCGAGGCGGTTC
>JAUYEE010000246.1 GCA_030691545.1 bacterium
CCTGTACCCACCCTTCCAACTCGGTTGTCGCCGTGAACCCAACCCAGAACTCCAGGACGATTTCTTCCCAGACAGGAAAGCCCCAGATGATTTGTACTGGGACTCGCCTAATACGCCAGATTTTCTTCATGGACTCATAGCTTCCTCCCCAGTCAGCGGTAGCTTTGACGACCGCTTTAAGATTCACAGTCCCCTTAACCTCACAGTCGAAGGACGTCAAGCGGAGTCCATTGAAGTCTGAACTCACAGTCACCTCAGGAACAAACTCGACATATCCCGAGGTGATTTCCACCTTGATGCCGTCATCGTAAATCACCGTGCCCGAAAAGTCTTTCCCGTATTCTTTCCCGGGTTCAAGAAGAAGCGCGTGAGGGCCTCGCGCAGACGAGGGCGCGCTTGGCGGCTCTTCCACAACGAGCTGCCTCATCCTAACGCTTCCTTGCTCAAACAACTCCGCAAGAGGCACAGCTTCGGTCAGAATGTCAACGGTGTGAGACTCAGGATGGTCGGCAATATCCAGTGCACGCCTCTTGTACGGATTATCCGGGTCTGTGCTGACGAGAATGTCTCCCAATGAGAGGCGAGGTGCGTCGCCGGTGTAACTGAAGGTGTACATATCGCCGTTCACGGAGAGCAGAGCGAGGTGAGAAGCCTCGTCAATCAGCATGACGTTACTGGCGAGGACCGCTTCAAGCTCCAGCCGAAAAGTCCAGGTGTAATTTTCAAGGCGGTAGCCGAGCTTGTCAGAAAGCGACAGGGTTACGGCAACGGTCGCACCGTAATCACCGTGATACTCACCGCTGCCCGGCGTGTACATCAGGACGTTGTTTGAGAAGCTGAGCCTGGGATCAGCGAGCCCTATACTTGGACGGGAAGCGATGGAGAGAGCGATGGATTCCCAAGCGATTCCTGCCTCATCCCAAAGTTGGACGGTGAGCGGTTCCTGACGGCCAACAGCGATCGCTCCATCCGCTGGATTGAGGTGCACAACCTCGGGGGGTTCCGTGTCCAGCTTTCGAACACGGTAGAACATGACAGGGCTCGTGGTCTGGTCACGGTACGTTGCTTCGCCCGATTGAGCAACGATTGGGCCCGGATTGAGGATGCTCCAGTCCCCGCTGAGGTCCGCCACCGCCTCCACGTTGTACGATTTGCCGGCTAACGAAGCCCAAGAGATGATGAATTCGCTCCCTTCCCCTTGATAATCACGAGAAACGGCAATCGTAGCCCGCATGTCAGAAGCGTGGGCCACAGGAACGAAAAGAACGGGAAGCAGGATAGAAAAGAGCAAGCGTCTCATTGCAGAACCTTTCATCGTTGTCTGGTACGCACGTTCTGACCTCCGGTCGCCTCAGTGCATACGGCTGTGACGACGAACAGATTACACCCGCAGGAAGTCTATAACTGTGCCTGGCCGTGGACAAGATGTTTCTTTTGTACCTTGAGAAGCTGATGTAACCAGCCGGGCAGCCCAAGCCACGCTTAGCTTTGCCCTACCATCGTCTCCCAACCCTTTCCACCTGAGAGCCGCTCCCTATGCCCTTACTCAGTCTTCTCCCTGCATGACGACCAACGGCCGAATCCGGATCCACCCAATGGACGCCGGCTGAAGTAGGAAATTACGCTCTAACCGTGCGTGCGGTTGACAGTGCGGGGAACTTCTCAACGCAGAGTTGGACATTGCACGTGGGGTCTTGACTCTGGCTGGGGGAGCGCCGCTCGCTAAGGGGTAGGAAAAAAGGGGAGAAAAGTGCCGAAGGGGGGATTTGAACCCCCATGAGCAATTGCTCACTGCGCCCTGAACGCAGCGCGTCTGCCAATTCCGCCACTTCGGCAAAAACTCACTGTCTTTGGTTTGCCGGCCCCGTTTCGGGAGGCCCGGGCAACCCAGGACAGCCTTTCTGCATGTCCATAGAATACTATAGTCCGCCACAGGGTCCTGGTCAACCCCAAAGATTCTCATTCCTCCCTCTCGCCAAGATAGACCCTCTGCGTGCGGGCACTGGAACTCGTCCTGCGGCAACGAACGCGAGCTACGCTTTCAATAGAACCGCCACTCCGTACGAAGGGAGCTCAATTTCCGTCGCAACCTTCCTGTCGGCGAGAAGGTCAGTGTATTCTCCGGGTATGGCCAGTGTTATCGGCCCATCCTTGAAATTCATCACAAATGTCACGTCCCCCTTCTCCCTGCTTCTTGTGAGGACCTCCACTCCCTCGGGGACATGGAGCCTGGTGTCAAAACCGCTCGACGATAACGCCCAGCGATAGAGCCGCTCAAAGAACGGGTCATCGGGGTGCGTCCCGATGTAAAGAGCGCTCCCCTTGCCAACTGTATTGGCTGTCACCGCGTGGTATCCCTCGTGCCACCCGCGCGAGTACGTTGCCAGTGAAGCCGCCTTGTGAAGGGTGATGAGATCGGCGAACAGCGAGGTCTCGTAATCATTCTCGCCGAGGGGGCCCCCTGTGGAACGGATTTGCCCCCGCGCGTTCGGTGGAAGCGTATCCCAGGCATGAATGGTGATGCCGAAAAGCCTCGCCAGTTCCCCCGGCAGAACCTGTTCGGTCATGTTGTTATTCCTGTCCTTGATGCCGCAACGAAACGAGGCGATCAGTGTCCCTCCCTTCTCCACGAACCGGCGCAGATTCCCGGCGACGTCTGAGTCCACGATGTACAACAGGGGCGCGATGACCACATTGTACGACCCCAGCTCGTCGGTCGGCCTCACGAAGTCCACGTTGACTCCCCACTGCCGCAGTCCGTCGTAGTACTTTCCGACAACCTCGAGGTAGGGGAAGAGTTCCTGATTCATGTACGAGCGGTTTGACCAGAGGTTGTCGTAGTCTATCAAGAGCGCCGCCTGGGATTTGACCACCGACCCTTCGAGATAGGGAGAGAGCTTCGCCAGTTCCTTCGCCACCTGCGCCGCCTCCCAGTAACTGATGGAACTCTCCGTCCCATCGTGCTGGAGAATGCCCGAGTGAAATTGCTCGATCCCCGCCAGAGCCGCCCGCCATCGGAAATACACGATTGCGTCCGCCCCGTGCGCAACCGACTGGAAAGTGAACAGCCGCATTAGCCCCCGCGGGAAGGTCGGCGTGATGGTCTCCCGGGTCAGATAGCTGCACTGCTGCTCCATGACCCAGAAGTTCCTTTTCTTGATTCCTCGGGTGAAGTCAAGGTTCATTGCCGATCGGCGATGGTTGCCCGCAACCCCGGGGTAGGAATCGTACGAGATAAAATCGTATCTCTCCCCAAGCTTGAAATAGTCCACCTGCGGGTCCGACAAGCCCATGGTGTTGTGCGTCACAAAATGGTGCGGGGCCGCGGACTTGATGATTTGAATCTGCATGTCGCTGTACCGGACAACCATTTCGGAATGGAAACGGCAGAAATCGAGATAGAATGCCGGGTTCGACGCGGCGTGCCACGGCATCGGTATCTGCTCCCAACTCGTATATTCATGGCTCCAGAAGGCATTTCCCCAGGCTCGGTTCAGCCCTTCGAGAGTACGGTATTTCTTTCGCAGCCAGCGCTGAAACTCCTTCCGGCAGCCCTCGCAGTAACATTTTGGCCCCCCGAACTCGTTGTCCACCTGCCAGCCGATGACGTTCTCGTTGGGAGCAAAATGCTCGGCCATTCTTGTGACAATTCTCTCGGAATGATAGTAAAAGTGGTGGTTCGTGACGCAGTAATGCCGTCTCGTGCCAAACTCCATCCGCTCGTTACGGCGACCCTGCCAGGTTGTGTTCTCGACAGGCAGGATGTCCGGGTGGCGGCTGATGAGCCACGCGGGCGGAGCAGCCGTGGGCGTCCCGAGGACAACCTTGATGCCTTTTTCGGCGAGTATCTCGATCGCCCGGTCCAGCCACTCGAAGCGGAACTCGTCGTCATCCGGTTCCAGCCTGCTCCAGGCGAATTCCCCCATTCTCACGACGGTCAGCCCGCACTTCGCCATCATGTCGGCGTCCACGCGCCACCGTTTCTCCTCCCACTGCTCCGGGTAATAGGCAGCCCCTATGAACATCTTCTTTCTCCCAGGCTTCGGTTGTGTCGAAGAACAGAGCCGTTTGAGTCCGGCAGTCCACGGGGCGGTCGCCCCGTTTCTTTTTGCGCCTTCATTGTACGGGAATTGGCCCAGGAACGTCCAAGCTATCTTTCTTCTGGCGGCGGAAGGGCTTCTCCGCTGCTTTTTTGTCTTCGGGGATACGTTTTCTTCCGGTCGCTCTCAGCTCGGCTCTCGCCGAGGCAAAATGCAAGCGAAGAGCACTACCGGTTCGCCCGCAGAAATGTGCGAGATAGGTATTGACGAAGCACCGGCGAGGTGGTATATTCCAAGCGTCATGGGTTAATGAGTCCCGTCACCGCGTAGGCTCCTTTGCCGCAAGGGTGCTTCGCCCGCGGTGTAACTGGCCTACATATTTCCTGGAGGAATCATGAACAAAGTGCGAAAACCCCGATCGGGCTTCACATTGATCGAGTTGCTCGTCGTGATAGCCATTCTGTCTATCCTGGCGGCGCTGCTCCTGCCGGCCATTCAGTCGGCAAAGGAATCGGCGAATCGAACAAAATGCCTCGCCAATCTGATGCAGATTGGCCGTGCCATTCGGATGTACCTCAACGACAGCGATGGACGATGGTTCCCAAGCGAGAACTCCGTTGATTACGGCTATCTCAAAGACCTTAACCCCAAGACGCAACCAGACCGCCTGTGGCCCGCTTATGTTGACGACCGGAAGCTCTTCATCTGCCCCGGCAACAAAAAGAACTATGCCGACAATTCTGGCCGATACCACTACGAGTACAATTACCGGCTCTTTCGAGGGCATGACAACGTCAGTGACGGTGACCTTGCTCACGGACACGTGGAAGAGGATGTCCTCGAGCCGGTGAGAACGGTCTGCGTCCAGGATGTTGATGGGTACTCAAGAAACAAGCGGATGGACCCCGAAGATAATCACGGTAAAGCTGGCGGGAACATTCTGTTCTGCGACTTCCATGCCGACTGGATTCCCAACGGGCCGAACGGCGACGGCTGGTACGAGGCCATTGGCGGCGAGAACCCTTCATACAATTTCCCTTATCGCCAGCGCAGTTGACGCTCCGGCAAAGGAACTCTTTTACCCTCCCTCCTGAGACTTGTAAGCCCGGGGGGCCGAGGGAGACATAAAACCGCACTTCCGCAGTTCCTCACCTTCCCATGGGGTTTGAGCCAGCGTGGATACGTCGCGGAAAACAAAAGCTGGTTTCACGCTCATCGAGCTGCTTGTGGTTATCGCCATCATTGCGATCCTGGCGGCTCTTCTTATTCCCTCCCTCCAGTCAGCAAAGGAGTCGGCGCGCCGCGCGAAGTGCCTCTCCAACCTGATGCAGATTGGGAGAGCGATCTGCCAATACCTCAACGACAACGAGGGCCGGTACTTCCCCAGCGAGAAATCGGTCCGGTACAACTACCTTGCAAGGCTTAGACCTGCGATTCCGTCACCCTTTGACTTCGGTCCCCCGATTGATGAGCGAAAAGACCGCCTCTGGCCGGCCTATATTGACAACCGCGAGGTGTTCATCTGCCCGAGCAACAAGAAGGACTATGCTTGTCCTCAGGGGGAGTACTATTACGAGTACAACTACAGGTTGTTCCGGGGGTATGACAACGTCAGCAGTGATGACCTCGCCCACGGCCACATCGAGGCGGACGTGTTCGAGCCGGTGAGGACTCCGTTGGTTCACGACACCGACGGCTACGACCGGAACAAGTACATGGACCCCGAGGACAATCACGGCAGAGCGGGCGGCAACATGGTTTTCTGCGATTACCATGGCGAGTGGATTACAGGCCCGCAATGGTACCCGACGGTTGGGCGACTCGGCCCCACATACGATTTTCTCTACCGTTGACCATCCCGTTCGTTCCCCCAGGCATTTCTCCCGTCGCAAGTTGTTCTGCATTCTGCACCGGGGAGCTGCGAAGAGCGTCTTCTGTGTTTGGTGGGTGCGGCTGCATATCAGTGGCAGCGGACTGCCACACGTGCGACTGGCCAAGGGCAACCTTCCGCGGATAGGCCTCCTATGACGCCCCTACAGGGTTTTGGGAGGTTGGCCTGAACGGTGTTCCCAGGGCGTTGCCCTGGGCTAAGCTATTTCGCCCCGTTGGGGCTTGGCATCTTCTTTTCGGCGAAGCCCTGAAAGGGCGCCATATTATAGCCCAGGGCAACGCCCTGGGTCCCGGTCGAATCAAATCATCCAAGCCCTGAAGGGGCGCAATAGAGCGCGCCACCATAACACAGCCACACCCTGTCTTGGTTGTCTGGTTGACGCATCCGAGTCTCAGGGTTTATCTTTGGAGCGGGCCGGAGTGAGGCGGCATGGGCATCCTGCCCATGGTTCATCCCGCCTATGGCGGGACCTATCACTCAAAAGGATGCTGTTCATTCTGTGTTTCCGGCGAAAACGGACGGAAGTGCAAGAGATGGATTCTCGAGCTTCAGCAGTTCTTGAGTTTAACCGCGTCAAGGACATGGTGGCGGAGTTTGCCGCCTGCGACCTGGGCGGCGAGCTCATTCGGAACGAAGAACCCACCGCGATGCCCGAACTCGTTCGTGAGCAGTACGAGCTTGTCAAAGAGATGATGGATGCAGTCTCCTGGCGGCAGACACTCCCCATGGAAGCCGCGGACGATATCAGGACAAGCCTTTCCGCAATTCGTCCCTCCGGAACGTACCTGGACACTTCGCAACTTCTCCATGTGGACAGGCTGCTGAAGGTCGGCGCCGGGCTGAAGCGGTTCTTTCAGTCCTTCCGGGATGATCTTCCGAAACTTCACTGCCTGACGGATTCCTTTGACCCCATCATCGAATTCCAGGCAGCCGTTGAGAAAGCGATAACGCGCGATGGGGAGGTTCACGACAACGCCACGCCGGAACTCGCCCGGATTCGCGCTGAGATGCGGTCCGTCTCTCACAAGATTGAAAACGTCTTCGACCGGATGCTTCGCTCGCCTGAGACGCGGCAATTTCTTCAGGAAACGTACGTGACCGAACGAAAGGGGCGAAAAGTCCTTCCCGTGAAAAGCGATTTCCGCTCCCATGTCCCTGGCATCGTGCACGATGTCTCCATCAGCGGGGGGACTGTCTTTATTGAGCCGATGGCAGTGGTTGGCCTATCCAATGAGCTAACCGAGCTGGCGGCGCAGGAAGAGGACGAGATTCGCCGCATTCTCCTTTCACTGACCGAGCACCTGCGGCGGCATCTCGAGGCGGTTCTTGCCGATGTCGAAATCGTCGCCCAGTTGGATATGCTTTACGGAAAGGCTCGCTTTGCCGAGCGGTACAAGTGCGCCATCCCGGGCATCTCCAACGATGGCGCCCTCACAATCGAAAACGGCCGGCATCCTCTCCTGCTGAAATCGCACGAGAACACGTGTGTGCCGCTCAATGTGTCCCTGCGCCCTTCCGATAGCGTTCTGGTCATCTCGGGACCCAATGCCGGGGGCAAAACCACCGCCGCCAAGACCATCGCTGTGCTTTGCCTGATGACGCAGACCTCGACACCCATCCCCTCCGGACCGAACACCGTGCTTCCCCTCTTCTCCGCTTTCTTCGCCGACATCGGGGACTATCAGGACATCTCTCGCGGCGTGAGCACTTTCACCTCCCACGTCGGAGAGGTCAAGCGGATTCTCGACAACGTTTGCCCGGGAAGCCTTGTTGTCCTCGACGAGTTGGGGACAGCCACCGATCCGGTGGAAGGGGCGGTCCTCGCGGAGGCAATTCTGGAGGAGCTGACTGAAAGAACCGCCCGCACGGTTGTCACCTCGCACCTTCCTTCTTTGAAAAGCCTGCATCTCACCCGGACTTGGGCTCGGTCGGCCTCCATGGGGCTGGACCCCGAAACGGAAAAGCCGAATTTCATCCTCTCGATGGATGTGCCGGGAGAAAGTAGCGGATTGACCATCGCGCGGCAGCTCGGCATCCCGGAAAACGTGATTGCTCGGGCGTATGCACTTATGTCCGATCAACAGAGAGATTTCACCCACGCTCTCGAGGCGGTCACGCGGGAAAAGGGGAAAGTTCAAAAGACCTCTCGGGAATTGCAGCAGGAGCGCCGGGAAGTCGAAGAAGAAAAAGGTCGGTACAAGGAGTTGTTGCAGTCGCTGGACGCGGAGAAAGCGAAACTGAAGCTCGAAAAGCTCAAGTTCCGTCAGGACGTTCTGTCCGAAAAGAAGAAGCTTCTCCGCGAAGCGAAAAGCAGAATCGAGAAAATGATTGCGCGACTCCCTTCCCGCAAAGAGCTTGCGCTGTCGAGAAAAGTCCTGGAGGAGGAAGCTCACGCTGTCGAGGAAGAGAGCCAACAGACCGCAGAAGCGATTGAGAAAGTGATTGGCGCCCCACGGCGAGACCTCCCTCTCGAAGAAATCCGCGAAGGGATGGTCGTCTATGCCAGGAACCTCCGGCAAGCGGGAACCGTGAGAGCCGTTTACCCCGCGCGAAAGAAAGTGGACCTCGTGGTGGATGGGATCGTTTTTAACCTGGACGCCGACCAACTCGCCGAACACCTCGGCGAAGAGACCCGCCCGCCAAGCTCCTCGGGCAGAACGTCCATCCCCAGGAAAGACCTTGCCGCGACCGAACTGAATCTGGTTGGAGAGCGAGTGGGGAAGGCAATCGCTCTGCTGGATCGCTTTATCAACGACGCATCGCTTTCCCGCGTGGAGCAGGTGCGCATCATTCATGGGTATGGGACAGGCGCCTTGCGCAAGGGCGTTCGGGAATTCCTCGCGGGTCATCCCTTAGTGGATGGTTTCCGGTCCGAGGACGAGGCAGAGCCGCAAGGGGGCGCCGTCACCATTGTCAGGCTGAAGTAGAATGAACAACGCCGTCGGGTCGGCTGGTCGAGAGTCCTTCAGTTGTGTGGACAACTTAACAACGACGGATAGCACGGAACAACAGTGGGTAAATCGTTTCTGATCACGGGCCCCGCAGGGTCAGGCAAGACCGAGCATTGCCTGCGGGTTTGCCGTAATGCTTTGAAGGAAAATCCGCCCGGCGCCGTCCTCTACCTTGTTCCAGGGGCGGACGCGGTGCGGGACACGGAGAGGAGGCTTTTGCAGGCCGGGCAACTGCGCGGCATCGTTGGCCCGGTAATCGTGGATTTTGTCGGTCTCGCCACGCGGATTGTGAAAGAAGCGTGGCGATTTCCCGTTCACCGGCTCGGTGTTCTCGAAAGAAGATTTCTGATTCTCCGTGTGGTGCGAGAGGCTCGGTTGAAATTCTTCGAAAACGTCAGGGACTACGATGGCTTTGCGGACCTCGTCGGGGAGTTCATTGCAGAACTGAAGCGTGGGATGATTTCGCCGGAAAGTTTCCTCGACGGATGCCGGGATGCCGTCTCGCGCGGCGATCTCCTTCGGGAAAAGGTCGAGGAGCTGTGTTCGATATACCGCTCTTATCAGGAGGCGTTGAAGAAGCGGGACGCCTACGACGGCGATGGAGTCCAATGGATGGCGGCCGAGCTTCTCGACCGGACACCCTCTCTTCTATCGTACCTGAAGGTTCTCCTGGTGGACGGCTTCGCCACGTACACGCCCGTGGAGTTCAAGATACTCACTCTCCTTGTCGAGCGAGCGGTTGAATCGCACGTCACGCTTTGCTACGAGCGCGGCAGACCGGAGGTCTTCGACTTTGTCGAGGAGTTCTACGGGAAACTGAGGAGTTTGTGTGCCGATAATGAAGTTGTTCTTGAGCGGCGCTTGCAGACCTCAGCGGGACTCTCTCATCTCCAAAAATCCCTTTTCGAGGAGCCTGAGAACCCGCCCGCCGCAGGTCAGGACATCTCCATTCTTCCGTGTCGCGACGCTTGCAGCGAGATGGAGACCGTTGTTAGAGAGATTCAGAGAATCCGCGACGAGGAGAAGCTGGAATACGACGATTTCCTGGTCGTTCTGAGAAGCGCGGGCGATTACTCGCGCATCATCTCGGAGGTCTTCGGCGACAGACGAATCCCGTATGCCCTTTCCCCCTCGGCGAGCCTTTCCGAGGACCCGTTTGTTCGGACGGTCCTGTCTGCGCTTCAACTTGTGAAAGGTCCGTTTCGTCAGGACCTCGCACTCGCCCTGCTGAAAAACTCCTATGCCGCGACGGATTCCGACACGGCGGACGCAATCCAGAATTATGTGGAGGAGTTCGGGCTGTCGGACGAAGAGGAGTTTCGGCAGACCTGGACAAAGCCCGGCACGGGGAACGGGGACGTGAACCGACTCAACGAGCACAAGGATAGCTTCCTCCGAACGCTCGACACGCTCCGGTCGCGGGCTCAGGACATTTCCACCGCAAGCGCCTTTCGTGATTTTGTCTTCGAGACAATCCGGGAGTTCGGCCTTTTGCACTGTGCGTGTCACCGCGCGGGACCCAACCGGGCCGCAGGGGAGAGGAGCGATGAGCCGGCGCCTCCGCTCGCTGCGGAGTTTGCCTCGCTCTCCGCTGTCACGTCGCTGCTGGATTCGATGTGCGAGTATTCGCGGTTGGTGGACCTCCCGCGAGCCGATTTCACAACGCTTCTCGATATGTTCGAACGGGGTCTGCTGGTCTCAAGCCTCGCGCCTTCGCTGAGGAATGCGGGTTGTGTTCGGGTCACGAGCATAGTCGGGGGCCCCCCCGCACCGGCGAAGGTTGTTTTCGTATGTGGGCTATGCGAGGGCTCCTTTCCAAAGGAAATCGCCAACGAACCGTTTCTGAAAGACCGCGAGCGGCGGCAAATCAACCGCCGCGGCAGGATAGTCCTCGGCGAGCGATTCCCCCTATCATCGGGCGAGAGATTTTTCTTGTATATCGCCGTCACCCGTGCGACGGAACGGCTCCTGTTGACCTACCCTCTTATGGACTCCTCCGGCAGAGAGGTTGTGCCATCTCATTACGTGGACAAGGTAGCCCGATGTTTCTCGGACCTGGCAGGCGGGACTGACAGGGAAGGTTCTGCTCTTGAGCTTGTGCCTCCATTGAACCGCGCCGCAGATATGGCGGACCTCCGTTGCCTCGTTGCCAACGGCCTGTCGCAGCGGGCTGTAGCGCAGGCGTCTCGCCTGCATTCCTTTGAACGAGGCGCCGCAGAATGGGACGAGGCGCAGTCCATTGCTGCCCTGGCTTATAACCATTTAACGCACATCCGCGCTCTCTCCGCTGGAGACCTCATTTATCAGCCTCCCGGGCCGACCACGGCCCTTCCTCCTCGCATCTGCGGTTTCCTCAAAAGCGACCCCTATTTCACAAGTGTATCCGAACTTGAGACTTTCGCGGGATGTCCCTTCCGTCACTTCTGCGAGTACAACCTCCACCTCGCGGAACCGCCTCGTTACGAGTTCGGCCCCCGTGAAGAGGGAACTCTCTATCACGGCGTGCTGTTCCGACTCTATCGTCAAATCTATGGAATGCAGGCGGGACGCCTGCGCTACGGGCTTCCCGGCGATGAAGTGGATGTTGTCGCAGAGGCCCAGGATGCCCGGGTGACCGGCATCGAAGCTATTCCCGGGGAGGAACTCTCCCGGCGGCTCGGTTACCTGGTCGCGGAATTCATCAACGAGAACTACCCTCGCCTTTTTCGCACGCCCCGGATGGAAGTTCGGCGAAGGGCATTGGAAACCCGGCTCACGAACTTCATCCTCAAGGAGGCCGAGAATCAGCGAGCGAATGCCACACGGCCCGCCTATTTCGAGCTTTCCTTCGGCCGCGGAGCCAGCAAGCCAGGCGCCGACAGCCGCTCCACAGGAAAACCTCTCGCGGTTAGCTCGGAAGATGGGCCACTCATCCTGATTTCTGGCCGAATGGACCGTGTGGACGTTTTCGAGGAGGACGAAGATCGGTACGGGATTCTCCTCGACTACAAGAGGAACTGGCATGGGAAACGGGCCGATCTTCTGCGAGGAACCGTGCTCCAGGCGGGCTTGTACATGCGGGCCTTGCGAGACCTCTTCGGGCTGAGGCCGGCCGGCGCCTTCTACTACTCCATTCATTCGGGCAGGAAACGCGGCGTCTTTGCCAGAGAGGAGGCTCAGCGTATATCCGGCCAGGGAGACGTGTCCAGAACGGATCAAGCCTCGTGGGAGGAAATCCAGGAACTCATGCGCCTGAACGCCACCCAGGCGGTCGGATACGTGAAGCGAATTATCGCAGGAGACATCGCGGTGGCGCCCTCCGACTCCGAGACCTGCCAAAGTTGCCCCTTCTCCGGCATTTGCCGCGTTTGCGACCGGGTTCCTTGAAAAACTTCCCGATTGATCCGGCCTTGACAAGGTGTCCGGGGTGTGGTATTTTGAAATTGAATTCTACCGCAAAGAGTTGTAACTTCAGGGAACAAGGTCCCTTTGGGGGATGTTCAACTGAGAGGTCTTTTTCTATCGGAGAAAGGAGGTCTTCGCTATGAAAGGAGCGAAAAGAAAAGGCTTCACGCTTATCGAACTTTTGGTCGTCATTGCGATTCTCGCCATCCTCATGGCTCTTTTGCTGCCGGCGATTCAGACCGCTAAGGAAAAGGCACGGGAATCCCGGTGCAAGAGCAACATGCGGCAGATTGCCAACGCCATGATGCTCTTTGCCACAGAGCATGACGAACACCTCCCCGCGGGCGGTGCCTGCGACAGGAACGGCAAGTGGGACTGGACGTGGGGTGGAAACGTAATCAGCGTTCCCACAACCGATCCTGCTGCCTGCGAGAGGATCGAAATCGAGAGAGGCTCGCTCTGGCAGTACGTCACCGGTTATCCGCGGGTCGGCCCGTTCGGTGAAGCGACAGCGTCGTTGAAGGAGGAATATTTCTCCGATCCGGGCAAGAACGTTTACCTCTGCCCGGCGGTTGGCGCCGTGGGAAGGAAGCGCGGTTGCAGTTACGCCATGAATCAATTCCTCGATGGCCCGGTAGTAGAAGGTCACATGTTGGGCCTGCGGCTCTCTCAAATCAAGACCGACTCGAAAAAAGTGCTCTTTGTGGACGAGCCGGAGTCCACAATCAACGACGGGTGGTTCGTGCCCCAGGGGCACGAGAACGATGTCCGCAACATGAAGCAGTGGCTCAAGCATGAGGGTGGCGCGAACGTCGGTTTCTGCGACGGGCACATCGGCTTTGTCGCGGAGAAGCAGTGGCTTAATATCATAGACGACGCCGACCGCCAATGGTTTACTCCGTCTTACTGAGGCGACCCCGACGCGGACGACCCGATAGCTCAACGAAAGTTCACGGCATAAGCGAAGGGCGCGGGTTACTTACCCGCGCCCTTCCTATCTTCCGGACCATTCAGACACGTCGGACTGTGGTCTCCCGCCGTCACTGGTCCTTCAAACCTCTTGTCAGAGCGGACGAATCCAGATGTTCCGATACTCCACAGGATTGCCGTGGTCCTGAAGGAGAATCGGCCCGGGCTCCTTCTCGTCCTGCTCTGCCTCGCTCATGGACGCGGTCGTCCGCTTCCACGCCTCGGCGTTCTCCTGAATCCACACCCCGTTCTGGAGAACGGAAACGCGTGCCGGTTTGACCATCTTTCCGCCCTCGTCAAAGCGAGGGGCACGGAAGAGGACATCGTAGCTCTGCCAGTCGGTCGGTTTCAGGCAGGCATTGACCATGGGCCGCGAGACTCTGTAGATGCCCCCGCAGTCGTTATCCTGCGAATCGAGACCGTAGGAATCGAGCACCTGCACTTCGTACAAACCCTGCATGTAAACGCCGCTGTTGCCGCGTCCCTGCCCTGTGGCGTTGGGGTCGGTGGAGAGGGGACGGAACTCCACGTGCAACTGGAAATCCGTGAAATTCTCCTTCGTCACGATGTCGCCCGTGCCCCCGTTCACTCTGAGGATTCCACCCTCGACGGTCCATTTGCACGGCTCTCCTGACCGTCTCATCTTCCAGGCATCCGCGCTGTTCCCGCCGAACAATACAATGGCGTCCGAAGGTGGCTTGATGTTTGTGCTGCTAATGCCCGTCACCTGCTTCAGCTTCGGTGTCCCCTCGCCGAGACATGGCGTCGTCCCGCACGCCAACAGAAAGATCGTCGCCACCCCCACGGCCACTTTCGCCAACTTTTCATGTCGAGTCCTCATCCTTTGTGCCTCCTTTCTTCCTCCGCCCGAAATCTCCGTGTGATACTGCTAATTACCGACGATAAGACACTCTATCCAATGCAGCGGCGGGAGGCAATGGGGAATTGTCGTTGCTGCGGCCTTGCTTCACCGTCTTGCGAAGTGCTACTCTCCCATCACAAGACACGTTAACGGACAACGCGAGACACGCGGGCGACAACTATCCGCGGGAATAGAAAGGGCCATTACGGTAGCTCAGTTGTTCAGATTCAACATCGGCTTCTGGGGGTTGGTCATTAGCGGAACCCTTCTCCTCGGCGTGGCCACTGTCCTGGCGTTCTTCGGAGGTACTTGGTGGCGATTTGACCTTCTGGCGAACTTCCGTCTCCAGTACTTATTCTGCCTGCTGCTTGCTCTCGTGGTTCTCCTCGTGGGGAAAAAGTGGCCGTGGGCGGGGGTCGCGGGCGTGTTTGCTCTTGTGAACTTCGCGGACATTCTCCCCGCGTTCGTAGGCCGGGGCGGACAGGTCGCTTCTTCTTCCAAGCCCTTGACGATTCTTCTTGCGAACGTGCTCACCTCGAACAAGGAGTACGAAAGAGTTCGCCAGTTGGTGCGGTCAAAGGACCCGGACATCTTTGCGGTTCTCGAAGCCTCCGAAACGTGGATGAACGAGCTGTCTTCGCTGAAAGAGAAGTATCCGCATGCGGTCTCTCGCCCTCGCGAGGACAACTTCGGCATCGCCCTATTCAGCCGCATCCCCTTTGAGGAGTCCGAAATCGTCGAGATTGGGGAGGCGGGTTTGCCCACAGCCATCGCCCGAATTCATTTTGGCGATACCCCTTTGACCGTCATTGCCACGCATCCTTTACCTCCAACGCGTCGGTCCACCGCCCGTCACAGAAACCGACAACTGGGGGAGTTGGCGGATTATGTCCGTTCCGTAAGGGGACCGGTCCTTGTCATAGGCGACCTCAACACAACGCCCTATTCGCCCCATTTCAAGAAGCTACTCCGCGAGTCCGGCCTGCGAGACAGCCGTCGTGGGCGGGGAATCCAGCCGACATGGCAGGCGCAATTGCCGTGGTTTCTGCGAATTCCTCTGGACCACGTCCTGCATTCGTCCGAGATAACGGTCCTTCGCCGGAGGCTCGGCCCGAACATCGGCTCCGACCATCTTCCAGTCATCGTGGAATTCTCGTTGCCTCCGAGGTAGCCGGAAGTGGCACGGGCTTCCAGCCCGTGAATCATGGGCAAGATGCCCATGCCACCTCGCTGGTAAACCCGGTGGAGGTGCGCGAGGCGGATTGCAGGCGAGACGCCTGCGCTACCGGAGGATTATTGAAAGACCCTAATCGCTTCAGTATCATGGCGGCACGGTAATCGCCGAATCTCGCCTCCGAAAGGGTCGCTGACGTGCGAAAGGTCTTCAGGACAATCTGGACGGTTCTCGCGATGGCGGCGATGGCGGCCGTTGTGGCGGTGCTATTGCTCTGGCGTGGGGCCGATGGCACCTCGGGGAACCTGGTCATCGTCTCCCCACACCAGGAGGGCATCCAGGTGGAATTCGGCAGGGCGTTCTCCGAGTGGCACGAGCGGAAATACGGCACGCCGGTGAAGATTGACTGGATTGACGTCGGGGGAACTACAAAGGACGAGTACTACGTCCGGTCAAGTTTTCAGGAGCACCCGGAGGGCGGCGACTTCGACATTTTCTTCGGGGGAGGGACTGACCCGTACCTTGCCTTTGCCGAACTCGGGATCACGGTGCCGTACAGGCTGTCGGAGGCTCAGTTACCGAAGCTGCCGAAAGATATTGGAGGCATTCCTCTGTACGACCCATCCTTTCACTGGTACGGGACGAGCCTGACTTCCTTCGGGATTCTGTACAACAAGGCTGTCTCGAAACGGATGGGTCTGCCGTATCCAAAGACGTGGGAGGACCTCGCGGACCCCAGGTTTTTCGGCGTGGTCAGCCTTGCGGACCCGCGTTACAGCGGTTCGATTCGGATGATGTTCGAGATTATGCTTCAGGGCTACGGCTGGCAGAAGGGGTTTGATCTCATCATCCGGATGTCCGCTAACTGCCCGAGCTTTGTGCACAACTCCAGCCAGGCGGTGAGAGAAGTCACCCTCGGGGAGGCTGCCTGCGGACTTGCAATAGACTTCTACGCGTGGGCGGAGATCGCAGAGGGCGGCCCGGACAACATGGGGTTCGTGATGCCCACGGGGCTGACGCTCATGAACCCGGACTCCATCGCCATCCTGAGAGGGGCGCCTCACCTTGACCTCGCGAGAGAGTTCGTGAGGTTTGTTCTCTCGGAAGAAGGCCAACGCCTCTGGGTGTTGCCGGTGGGCGCTTCCGGCGGACCGCAGAAGTATGCGCTGCGGCGAATGGCGATTCTCCCTTCGATCTATGAGACGCATGGGGAGTCCGCAATCACAGCTAACCCCTTCGAGATGAGGACGGTCATGACGTACGACCGGGAGAAGGGAGGCATTCGCAAAGACCTCATCAACGACCTCATCGGCGCCGTGGCGATTGACACCCATGCCGAGTTGAAAAGAGCTTACAAAGCCATCATTGACCGTGGGATGCCGGAGGCGTATCTGCGGCGGCTATCGCGGTTGCCCCTGACCGAGCAGGAAGGTCTTGAGATGGCGAAGGAGAAGTGGAAAGACGCGAGCTTTCGGGCAGGGAAAATAGCGGACTGGATCGAGCAGTCCCGCAGGAAGCTGGGAGATATTGTGCGGGAGTTGAGTTAGCGGTCCCGTTTCCCAAAAAGCAGACGCGGCATCCTGTCCCGCCGCCGGCGGGACTGGAAGTCGCTTCTACCAATGATTGCCAACGCGCTGGTGGCTTTTCGTAAAGCCCCCGCCTGCGCACCGGCAAACGGCAAGAGCGTTGAGTTATGCAGGTCAGACTGGAAGACCTCTCAAAGAAATTCGGCGACATCGTAGCGGTCGAAGGAGCGTCCTTCGAGATCGGCGATGGGGAACTCTTTTTTCTCCTCGGGCCCTCCGGTTGCGGGAAGACCACGCTCTTGCGGCTCGTCGCCGGCTTCATCCGGCAGGACAGAGGTAACATCTATTTCGGTGACACGTTGATGAATGACGTTCCGCCGAACCGCCGGAACACGGGAATGGTCTTTCAGAATTACGCGCTCTGGCCGCACATGACCGTCCGCAAAAACGTCGAATACGGCCTTCGTGTGCGAAGGATTCCCTCCGCGGAGAGAAAGAAGAAGGTCAACGACGCGCTCAGTCTTGTTCAGATGGGCGGCTACGGCGACCGATTCCCGGGGGAGCTGTCCGGCGGCGAACAGCAGAGGGTGGCTCTGGCGCGGGTGCTCGTGGTGCAGCCCGACATTCTTTTGCTGGACGAACCGCTCAGCAACCTGGACGCGAAATTGCGCATCGAGATGCGGGATGAGATCAAGCGAATCCACGAGGAAATCGGCATCACCTTTCTCTATGTGACCCACGACCAGAAAGAAGCGCTGAGCATGGCTGACCGCATCGCCCTGATGCACGAAGGAAGAATCGAGCAAATCGGGACGCCGCGGGAAATCTACTCTGCCCCGAAGAGCCGGTTCGCTGCGATGTTCATCGGGCGGATGAATCCCATCCCAGGGACGTTCCGGCGAACGACGGCCGAGGGAGAAAGTATAATCGAGACCGCTCTGGGGGAGGTGCGAGTCCGGCAGGCGGCACAATCTTTCTCCATCGGACAAAAAGTGGAATGCCTCGTGAGACCCGAAGCCATGCGAATCGTTACCGACACGTGGGGACTCGCCAGCGAGGAGAATGCCCTGAAAGGAACCCTCGCGGGATATGCGTACTTGGGTGAGATGGGCGAATTTCTGGTTCAACTCGCCGAGGGAGCCCGGGTTCGCGTTTACGCGACTCCCTCGGAAGCGCAACGCATCGAGCATAAAAAGGACGTGTATGTGGTTTTCCGGGCGGAGGATGTGCTCTTATGCCCTGCCTGAGTACAGGGTTTCACAAATCCTGTCACGTGTCATACACGAGGGTCTGGACCGCCACCACTCGGGCCGAATGACGTCCCGGCTTGCCGGCTTCAGCCGGCATCCTCCTTTAGCCACCGCCTTCAGGCGGTGGTATGGAAGGAGCGAACATTCTTGCCCGGAGCCGGCTTTAGCCGGGCTTCTCGACCAATGGATTCATCCGTAATACGTCACCGTGTCTATGAGTGCGAGCACTGAGGATTCAACGTGGCGGCTCGATACAAAGACCAGAGGCTTTCGCAGTCCGCGTCGTTAGGGCTTTTTGCCCTTGCGATGTTTTTCTTCGCTTTCATGGTCTATCCGGTCCTGAAAGTGGTCGTGGGCGCCGTCAGTTCCGAGAAGGGTCTGACTCTCTCGTTTTTCCAGTCGGTTTTCCGAAATCCGCTTCTGAGAGAGAGCATCGTCAATAGTTTCGAGCTGAGCCTCACGACGACCCTCGTCACGCTCGCCCTTTCCCTCCCCCTGTCCTACGCCCTGACGCGGTTGAACTTCGCGGGAAAACGCTGGCTCAGCGCTCTGGTGCTTGTGCCGATGGTTATGCCGCCATTCGTCGGCGCCATCGGCATGAAGCAGGTTCTGGCGAGGTTCGGGTCGGTCAATCTCCTTCTGATGGAGTTAGGCGTCATTGATCGCCCCATCGGCTGGCTGGCGTCGGGGTTCGGAGGTGTGGTTGTCTTGCAGGCACTTCACCTGTACCCCATCATGTACCTGAATCTCTGCTCGGCTCTGGCCAACATTGACCCGTCCCTCGAGGATGCCGCGCGAAATCTCGGCGCAGGGGGAGCGCGGCGCTTCCGGACGGTTACGCTGCCCTTGATGATGCCGGGGGTTTTTGCGGGGTGTTCGATTGTGTTCATCTGGGCGTTTACGGACCTCGGGACACCCCTAATCTTCGGCTATCAGAATCTGGTCCCCATCCAGATTTTCAACAAAATCTCCGAGGGGCGAGTGGACCCGACAGGGTATGCCCTCGTTGTCCTGGTGCTCGTGCTGACGTTGCTGACGTTTGTGCTGTCCAAAAGGCTCTTCTCCACCGGCCGATACGAGATGCTGACGAAGGGAACGGTCTCCGGCGAAGGAAGGAGAGTCGGGGCGCTGCGGACGGCAGTGCTGCATCTGTGCATCGGGTTTTTGTTGTTGGCGGCGCTCCTTCCTCACGTCTCCGTGGTATTGAGGTCGGTGGCGGGCCGCTGGTTCATGACGGTTCTCCCGGACGAGTTCACGGGCGAATACTTCAGCCGCCTCATGCAGCACGGATTAACTGCGTCGAGCATTCGCAACAGTGTGTTTTATTCCTCGGCGAGCGCCGTGATTGACGTGGCGCTGGGTGTCGGAATCGCGTATATGCTGGCTCGGAAGAAATTCGCCGGAAGGAACCTCCTCGACGCGATGGCCATGCTGCCGTTGGCATTGCCAGGTTTGGTTTTGGCGTTCGGGTACGTGATCGCCTTTTCGCGCAGCCGGTTGCTGGACCCGTTTGTGAATCCGGTCCCTCTTTTGATTATCGCATACAGCATTCGGCGGTTGCCCTTCATCGTGCGTGCCGCGTACGCAGGACTCCAGCAGGTCAGCCCGACATTTGAAGAAGCTTCGTATAATTTAGGGGCGGGATGGACCTACACGCTGCGCAGGGTAACATTGCCGCTCATCTCGTCGAACCTGATCGCCGGCGCGGTGATGTGCTTCGCCTTCGCGATGCTCGAGGTCAGCGCAAGCCTTGTCCTGGCGCTGCGACAGCAGTTCTTCCCCGTTACCAAAACGATATACTTTCTGTTCAACCGCATCGGAGACGGGCCGAGCATGGCGAGCGCTCTCGGAGTCCTCGGCATGGCGTTGCTCGTCGTCTGCATTCTTGTTTCGGCAGGGCTCATGGGCAAGAAGATGGGAGCATTGTTTCGCATGTAGATGGAGAGGGCCTTGTGACTCAATCCCCCCTCGCTGCAATTTTATAGAGAGGAGTGTTTCCATGGACGAACTGAATGGCATACAGCGTCCACCAAGAATGTTGCTTCCGGGAACCACTGCGAGACTCATGAAAACCGCGATGCTCCCGCTCCTTCTGGGCGGGATATGGTTTCTTGTGGGAGGTGCGGTGGGAGGACTCTTCTTTGCCCTGGGAAATCCGCTCCGCGACTACCAACTCTCGCGAGGCGCCAGCAATGCCGAAGCGACGGTCACGGAGATTAAACTTGCCTACTCGACAGAGGTCAACAGTAGACATCCGTGGATCATTCGATATACCTTTCAGGCCAACGGACAGACGTGGGAAGGCAAGTCTTCCACCCTGGATGAGAGCTTTGTCGGCAGACTCGCGGAAGGAAGCAAAATCCAGGTGGAGTATCTTCCGGCAAAGCCGTCTGTGAACCGCGCAAAGGGGACAAAGGCGTCCGTGTTTCCGTGGCCGGTTTTCATAGCGCCAGCCTTCTTCCTTGTCGCGGGAGGGCTTGTCTTCGTGGCCGGGATGGCGAAGGTTCTCCGGATGCGTAGCCTCCTTACGAATGGGCAGGTGACCGTCGGAAAAGTGAATCATCTTTTCCACAGGGGCGGAAGACAACCGATAAATGTTTTCTATACCTTCGCGGATTCGCGCGGGATGGAATGGACAGGGCGGACGAGGACGTATTCTTATGGCGTCCTGCATAACATTGCCTTAGGGCAGGACGTCAAAATCGTTTATGATTACGCTAACCCGAACCGCAATTTCGCATTCGAGGTCTATGGCATACACTTTCCCGAGCGCACCTGAGCTGCGCACGGCGCCTTTCGCATGATAGTCGCTGCTCTATTGCGCCTGGACGATTCCAGAATATTTCAGCAGTGAAAGAAGGTAAAACAGATGCATTGGGCGGATGAAGTCGCTGAACGACTGATTGCCAGCGGGCGAGAACTTGTTGTTTGCACCGGCATTACGCCCTCTGGAGAAATCCACGTCGGTAACCTCCGCGAGATGGTTACGGCGGATGCCGCATACCGCGTTCTCCGGGAAAGGGGGGTTACCCCCAAATTCTATTATGTGGCGGACACAGCCGATCCTCTTCGGCGGGTGTATCCTTTCCTCGACGAATCCTACGCCCAACACGTGGGCAAACCTCTGAGCGAGATTCCCTGCCCGTGCGGCGACCACCCCAGCTACGCGGAGCACTTCCTGGCCCCGTTCCTGGAGTCCCTCGGCGAACTCGACATCGCCGCCGAAACTGTCAGGGTTGACGAACTCTACCGGGGGGGGCAATACACCGACGCCATCATCGCATCTCTCGAAAACAGAGACCGCATTGCCAGAATCATTGACGAGGAAACCGGAAAGAAAACCGCGGCGAAATGGTCGCCCTTTGCCCCGCGGTGCAACCGCTGCGGTCGAATCAGCGCTACGGTCATGAAGGGCTTTGACAAGGAAGCCGCTCAGGTCGAGTACGAGTGCGAATGCGGCGACAGAGGTTGGGCGAGCATGGCCGGCGGCGGCAAACTCGTCTGGCGAGTGGATTGGCCGGCCCGATGGAACATCCTGAAGGTCACCTACGAGCCCTTCGGAAAGGACCATGCCTCACGCGGCGGGTCCTTCGCCACGGGGAAGCGAATCTCGGAAGAAGTTTTCGGCTATCCGTCCCCGGACCACGTCATCTACGAATGGATCAGCCTCAAGGGGATGGGGGATATGTCGTCGAGCAAAGGGAATGTTCTGACGATAAAACAGATGCTGGAAGTCGTCCCCCCGGACATCCTTCGATACTTCATCCTTCGGACTCCCGCGAGGAAATCCATCGTCTTAGACCCCGGCCAACCCTTCCTGCGCGTAATTGACGAATACGACCGCGCCGCGGCGAGCGAGGAAAGCAAGAGGTCCTTCGAGCTTTCCTCTGTGAGGCAGGCGCCGGCAGTGGAGGTGCCCTATCGGCACCTGGTCAGTGTGGTGCAGATGGCGGCGAATGACCCGGATGAAATACTGAACGCCCTGAAGCGAAGCGGCTACGACACATCCCACCGCGAAGAGATTCTCGCCCGGGCAACATACGCCCGGCGGTGGCTGGAAACCTTTGCCCCCGACGAGGTGAAATTCGAGCTTCAGGACACGCTCCCTGCGGCAGCCAGTCAGCTTTCAGAGGGGCAGAAAAAGGCGCTTCTCATGCTCGCTGAGAGGCTAACGGCAGGAATGTCTGCGGACGATATTCACCAGTTGATTTATGCTATCAAAGACGAACTGCACTTGCAGCCGAAGGATGTGTTCGAGGCGGTGTATATCGCTCTCCTCGGTAAGCCAAGGGGGCCGCGAGCTGGATGGTTTCTCTCCGCCCTGGACACGGATTTCATCAGGAAAAGGTTTCGGGAGGCGGTTGCCTGACACCTCATGTAAGGGCGGCAGATGACAGCTTCCGGCACTTGAGCCGCCGCGGCAAACCCAACTCGATGTTACGAGAGAAAGGTCGAGACCTTGAAGAGGAAAAGTCCCTGCGCCTTTGTGAATCATCTGTGGATTGACGAAGTCGCCAGAAAAGACGGGACTGCCACCCTGGTCATGCCGTTTCGGGACGAGTTGACAAATCCGAATGGCTTTGTGCACGGGGGAGCCATCGCCTCTCTGACGGACGCCACAATAGCCCTGGCGCTGGTCTCCCTCCTCGGACACGGAGTCTTTTCCACAGCAAAAATGGAGATACGGTTTCGGTCGCCGACAAAAGGTGGGACCCTCGTCTGCGAATCAAAAATCGAGTCGAACCGCGGCAGTTTCTACTTCGGCAAGGCTGTCGTGAAGGACGAGGACGGCAAGGTCGTCGCCGAAGCGCAAGCTACTCTCTCCGTTCCCGAGCGAAAATGAGAAAGGACGGCCGGCATTCCACAATCTTGCGGGTATGCCGGCCGTTTGTCTGCGCCGCGGCGCCCTTTGGGCGTACCGCTCAGGCTTTCATGTCAACGACTTCGACCTTGAGGTTCTCCAGGTCGAGACGTCCGACGCCCATCTCCGCGGCTTGGCGAATGTGAGCAATGTCCTCCGGCTTGTTCTTGCCGTTCTGCCATTCCGCAATTCCCACGGTATAGGCGTCCACGGCGACCTGGTCTTTCCCCGCGATGAGCATGTCGAGGTTTCGCGTGGCGGCAGGATTCCCGTTGCTCGGCCCGCCGAAAAGGGTGATACGCGTGGCGTCCACGATGACCAGCGCTGGCTTAACGAAGGAGGAAATCTCGGCAATGGGCCCCGTCAAACCGCCGTTGTGGAACGCCCGGCGATCATAAACGATGCCCATCCAGTTCTTCATCCCGAAGGTCACGACAGTCGAGCCGTGGGATTTGGCGTTCGGGAGGTTGATGATGGTATCCGCATCGAGAACATCCGTCGAGACCAGAATAGGCCCCGTCAGCACCTTTGCCCCGGGAATCTCGACCCTTCGGTAATATCGCTCCTCTTCCGTCTTGAGGACCTTCACTCCTTTCACCGTTTCAAGGGCCGCCTGGACACCCGAAATCTCAAAGGCGCCTTTGCGAAGCGGATAGTCCAGGGCGACGACCTCCTTCGGCTCAGCCTCCATGACAATCTCCGCAACGGTCCTCGCCACGTCCGGATGGGTGTTTCCTGACTGCGTCGGCGGCAACGCCCAGGTCATGTTCGGCTTCAGCACCACCTTGGATCCCTTCTTCACCAGTGAGCCAATTCCTCCAAACCGCTCAATGACCTTGCGAACCATCGCCGAAGGCGATCCGTTCTTGACGACGAGAATATCGGGAATGCTCGACGTCTGTGCGGCGGTCGCAATGCTCCGAAGAATGTAAGGTGCGGACAGAACCCCGGCCGCGGCCCCGCCACAGTTCCTGAGAAACTCCCTCCGATTGATTCGTTTCCTCATGTAACCTCCTTGATTATTTCGGGTCAACACAAGCATTTTTACTCAGTGCGTGCATATTTCAAACGTATCGCCGCCTCGTGGCGTTTAGAATTCCGCACCCGTGACAGCGACTTCGCGTCGGCGCGAACGTGTTCGCGCATGCCCTTTCTCTTGCGACAGGCTTTGTCCTCTGCCGCCCCGGCCAGCGGCTATCATAGGAGGGCAAACATCCCTTTTCAAGCGCGAAAGAAGACCGCCTGGTTCTGCTTCCCAAACAACGCTGCAACCGACGCGGTTCCCGCAATCACGCCTCTTTCAGCCCAAGCGTGTCATCTCCCTTCGCCGCCGACAGTCGCCGCTTCGGGTTGCGGCACAACAACGGCGATACACGATGTGGGACAGCCGTCAACCGCTTCCTGGCAGGAGCGGACATCCTGGAACTCGCCATAGTTGACCCGTGCCAGAAAGTCTTCGACCTTGAACACACCCGGCGCCTTCTTTTCGCAGATTTTGCAGGCAATGCAGCCCACCGGGCAGCTCGCTTTCGTGTCGCGGGGACTGTCGAGGGAACTGCACGCAACCGCGACCAGCCCGGATTGCTTGCGGTACGATTCGATGGTGATGAGGTCTCGCGGGCAGGCTCTGACGCAATTTCCGCAAGCCGTGCACTTATCCAGAAGAATGTGGGGCAGCCCATTGACCATTTCTATGGCGTCGAACGGGCAGGCTTTCATGCAATCCGCAAACCCGAGGCAGGCATACCCGCAAGCCGTATATCCACCAACGATAGTGTTTGCCGCCTGACACGTCATTACTCCGTCATAAACCGACCGAACTTTCCGCACGGAGCAATCGGCTCCGCAATGGACTACTGCACACCGATTACTTACCGTGGGAACCTCCACCCCCATCAACTCGGCGACCTTCCGGGCAACCTCCTCGCCGCCCGGGGCACACCACCGGACCTCCCCCTTGCCCTTCGCCACGTTTTGTGCGTAATCCAGGCAACTCCCGTAACCGCATGCCCCGCAATCGAGGTGCGGCAGGACTTCGTACACGAGCGTCACCAGCCTGTCCTGCTTAACGGCGAGTTTCTTCGCCGCCACGGCAAGAGCCAGCCCAACCACAGCGCCCATCGCGGCCAGGACAACTACCGGTATCCAGATTTGTGGCACAGTTCTCTTTCTTAAGTTGCGCACCGTCGGTATTGCCTTGCACGCAGGCTTCGTGAGGGCGCCCCCGTTTCCCC
Source organism: bacterium (assembly GCA_030691545.1). Classification (GTDB taxonomy): domain Bacteria; phylum Auribacterota; class JABMQX01; order JABMQX01; family JABMQX01; genus JAUYEE01. The sequence continues at coordinate 25,143 of JAUYEE010000246.1, forward strand.
CTCCCCGCGTCACCAGGCACAGATATTCATAAATGCTGCGACGAACCCTCAGAGAGTGTGGCTGGTCAAACAGTCGGGCTGCGCTGACTGTCTGTGCCGGCTTCAGCCGGCATTCTCCTTTAGCCACCGTCTTCAGGCGGTGGTCTCCGGGTAGCGAAGCTTATTGGCAGGAGCCGGCTTTAGCCGGGCTTCTCGACCACCTGGATTCATCCGTGAATACGTGAGCGAATTTATGAGACACAGCGCTAAGCCTGCACAAAAAATGACCTGGGATTTCCGCGCCTCATTCACTGATAATGGGAAGCGCGGTGCCGCAGTTCCCACAGCGGCTGCCCTTTAGCCGGAGGGTGTGGATGGAATAGCCGGTACGCGCGATGACGACTTCGCCGCAGTGCGGGCAAACGGTGTCCTCGTCTCCTTCCCCGGGGAGATTCCCCGCAAACACATAGCGAAGCCCCTGCTCGCGCCCAATCGCGACCGCTTTGCGGATGGTCTCCCCCGGAGTGGGCGGCGTCCTGAGCTGCTGGTAGTTAGGATAGAAACGCGATATGTGCCACGGGAGGTCCGGGGATACATCGAACAGAAAACGTGCGATCTCCCGCAGCTCGTCCTCCGAATCGTTTTCATCCGGAACCACGAGCGTCGTGACCTCCACGTGAATCCCCGCTTGGCACATGAGCTGAATCGCATCGAGGATTGGCTGGAGGCGCGCCGAGCACACCTTCCGATAGAACTCATCCGAGAACGACTTCAAATCCACGTTCGCGGCGTCAATCACCCCCGTCATCTTCTCGATGGTCTCGGGCGTCTGATACCCGTTCGTCACGAAGACATTCTTGATTCCCTTCTCGTGAGCGAGAACGGCAATATCGTACGCATATTCAAAGAAAATCGTCGGCTCCGTGTACGTGTACGAGATGGAAACACACCCCGCTTTCGTCGCCTCTTGCACCGCTGTCTCGGGGGAAAGCGATTTGCCCGGAAAATCCTCCCCATTCGTCCTGAACTGTGAGATTTCCCAGTTCTGGCAGAAACCGCAGCGGAAGTTGCAGCCGATTGTCGCTACCGAGTAGGAAAACGTGCCAGGGAGGAAGTGATACAGCGGCTTCTTCTCAATGGGGTCCAGGTGCTGGGCGATGACCTTGCCGTACGCGAGCGTGTACAGCGTCCCGCCGTGATTGACGCGGACCCCGCAGACCCCCCGCTTGCCGTCGGCTATCACGCAGCGATGACTGCACAGCACGCAGGCAGCCTTGCCGTCCTCTCGTTTTGTGTAAAGAATCGCCTCTTTCATCGTTCCACCCCGTGCGGGGATCTGCCGTGAGGCAGCCATCTTGCCTGCGATTTTCCCATCTCTGCCTCTTCGCGCTTCTGCGGCTTTGGAGGACACAGGAAAGAATACAGAAAAACAGGTTTCCGCCGCCGGCCGCTGCGTCCGCAATAAAGGGGTGCATAATGAAGTGTGCGCCGTGCGCCGAACTCTTGTCAATCTCAAACTCCGTCCGGGTGTGGCTACAGATAAGTGCTGACCATGCAAGCCGGGCCTACGCGGAGCAGCTTTACTCTCTCCTCTGTTTTTCGCAGGGGAGCCGGGCCATGCAAGCGCGGCGATAACTCGTCGTACCGCTGGCATCTTGCCCCGCCGTAGCGCAGGCGTCTCGCCTGCCCGTGCAGGTGCCGCAAAGTCTCTTCTTCTCAGGGCACACAGGGCTTCGTGTGCTTCCCTGGCCGTGCGACCCGACGCCGCCCAGAAGCGCGCACTGTCCGCCAGGCCGACTATGACGCCTGCGCGCGCACGCGGGCAGGCGTGCTCTTCGTGATGAAGGGGGTGTCTCTTCTCACCACGAACGACACCAAAGGTTCACCTGCGCCCGAACCGGCCTCCCTGGGACGCGAGAATGGATAGAACCACGAAGAACACCCTGGCCGCTTGGCTGGACGGGCAGCAAAAGCGCGCACGGTGCGAAGCGCAGGGTCTCAAGCCTGTGAGCGAGAACGGGCAGGCGAAGGGCACAGAGGGCCAACCCGCCTGGGCAGGGTGGCGTTACCTGCACCCCTGCCAGCGATTCCGAAAGTGGGTTGGGAGGTAGGGCAGTAAAGGGCTGAAGATAGGGGAGTTGGGGTGATGTTAGGCACAGGGATGGTGGGGGAGCAAATTCGCATTTATGGTTTCTTTCTTTTTTTCCTTGACAAATGATAT
>JAUYEE010000033.1 GCA_030691545.1 bacterium
CAACTGTCTGGGGGGGGGGCGACTTACAGCCACAACCTCGGATGAGCCGATGAATGAAGGCGTCAATAGTGGCACGGGCTTCCAGCCCGTGGATCATGGGCAAGATGCCCATGCCGCTTCCCTCTCCTCACACGTGATTGCGGAAGATCCGCCGGTGGAAATTGTCGAAAAAAGGGACGATCATACGCGCGTTTGGGAGATTGTTCGCGAAGTCGAGACGACGCATCCTGATGGCACCGTCACGGTGGACACGGTCAAGTCCTACATCCACGAGAAAGGGTCCGGTCTCTGTTACAAGGACGCCTCCGGCGCGTATGTTCCCTCCGTCGCCGAATGGCGGGAGACTCGCGACGGCTTTGTCATTGACCGCTGCCCTTACCGCCTCGTCATGGGAAAGACAATAGGCACTTCGGCTCGATATACCGTCGAGGGTAATGACCTCCTCCTTCGCCCCGCATACCTCATCATCTCCGACGGCGTCAACCAAGCTGACCCCCGACCCCTGACCCCTCAAACCCCAGGCTGCATCTCTCCGGATGACCCATCGGTCCTGCGCTTTCCCTCTGCCTTCGGCGAAGGCTACGATGTCGAATACATCGCCGAAAAGGGCGGATTCCACCAGAACCTCATCATCGCCAATCCGCCCCAAATCCCTGCCGGCTTCGACTCGCAAAGCACCTCCATCCACCTCTACACCGAACTCAACCTCGACCAATACCTCTCCGCCTGCGGCGGGGAGGTGACCGTTGAAGGCGAACCGGCCAATGCCACCGCCGCCGACCTTGTCACGGAGCCTTCCCGCGGCGGCTGCATCTCCTTCAACAAAGACGGCCGACTCCTCCATGCCTTCTCCGTCTCGCAAGTCACGGATTCCTCCGGCCCCGGCGCCCTCGACAAACAAACCGCCGCCGAAAAGCGCCTTATGAAAGACCCCGCGTCAGGCAGAAGCTACCTCGTCGAATCCGTCCCCTTCTCCTACTTCGCGGCCAACTCCCCCGCCTATCCCATCACGTGGGATTACGAGTCAAGGTCCGGCTCCATCGGCACCCAGACCTGGGAAACAAGATACACCTACCGGATAACTGGCAACGTCACCGTCAGTGGCACGCTCACGATTCTCCCGGGCACCACCGTCAAGCTGGACCCGTCGAAGAAGATAACCATGGCTATCGGCGGCAAGGTCATCGCGAAAGGCGCGCCATACAACTACATCACGTTCACCAAGTCCAGCGACAACAATTGCGGCGAAATCATCACCGGCCCCGCCGACCAGGCGTACGATGAGGCGCTTGAGATTCTCTCCGGGTCATCATCGCAATCCGTCGTCCAGTACTGCAAAATCGGCAGGGGAAACACGGGTATGTCCGTCGGCACCGGGCTGGTTTCGCCAATCGCTCATAACGTCTTTCGCTACAACACGTACTACGGTATCAGGCTCAGTAATTGCACAACCCCCGTCCATAACAACCTGATCACCGATTCGCAATACGGAATCTACGGCTACTACTACAGCTACTCCAGCCTCACCAACAACACGATAGACAACTGTTCCTATGCTGGGATTTACACCTCCGGCGCCTGGGGGCTGAGCGCCTACGACAATATTTTCACCGACTGCTATTACGGTGTGTACGCCAGCGGCGGTAACGTGAGCGTGGATCACTGTGCGTGGGAGTGGTACGCCACTTACATGTACGGCGTGAACCTCGGTGAAGACAACGTCAACCTGTACGAAGCGCCTTACGACCAGAGTTCCACTTTCGGCAGCTACTATCTGTCGGAGGGGGGTGTGTCGGACCTGGGAGAAGCCGGCAGTCGTTCCGCGTCTGATGCGGGGCTTGATGCGGAAGTGTTCACTCTGCGGGCCCCCGAGGAGGTCACCGCAACCGAATACAAGGATGCGAGAGTATGGGATAAAATCACATACAGGGACGAGCAGCCGTATTCTCTCGACACGGGGCAGGTCGCTATCGGGTACCATCACAGCCGAACTGACCGGTACTTGCGCTCGGCGCTCACGGTCAGGAAAACAGCCGGCAGTCTGACGGTCGCGCCGGGCGCCGTCATCGCAGTCAAGGGGGACAAGTACCTTACGGTCACCGAGGGGGCGAAGCTGCTCTGCGTCGGTGACCCGGGGGCTGGAGGATACAATCAGCTCACATGCGGCAAAGCTGCCTCAATGAACATCGAGTCACCCCGCTTCGGCGACACGACGGGGAACCCGTACATCCTGCTTGATCCAGGGGGGAGCGAAAGCAGCGGGCTTCAGTACACACGCTTCACCTGGCTCGGCTGGGGTGTCATGATTGGCTCTGGGCGGTGGCTGAGAGAGCCGATCCAGCACAACGTTTTCTCGCTCAGCTACTACGGCATCCACGCGGGGGTTGACAGCGGCAACGTTCTTTTCAACAACCTCTTCTACGACAACGTCCAGGCGGCGTACGCCGAGGGCGACGCACAGGGCAGAGCCTCCGTCCGCAACTGCACCTTTGATAAAAACACCACGGGCCTTCGCGTCTATGCGGGCAGCGGCGAGACACTCCCGATTACCGACTGTCTGTTCACCAACAGCCTCGCCGAAGGCATCCTCATCAACGCCGGCGCCGGCACAATTGCCAACGACTATAACGGTTACTACGGCAACGCGCAGGACATCGACGGCGGCACATGGGGTCAGAACTCCTGGTCCGACAAGCAGGGTGCCCCGCACCCGCTCACGCAGTCGCCCTACTATTCAGGGATCGAGGCCGGCTGGCAGCTTCGCTACAGACTTAACCAGAGTTGTCCATTAGTGGACGCCGGCTCCCGGACCTCCATCGAAGCCGGGCTTGACATCTTCACCACCTCTGCCGATGGCCGCCCGGACTTCGGCACCGTCCCGGAAGGCGAAAGAGGTAACAGCGTGGACATCGGCTACCATTTCCCCATCGGGGGCTCCGAAGGCATCCTCTACCAGGGCTATCGCCAGACGGACGTTTTCATCCGTTGGAACGGCATGGATAACGAACTCAGGCGGTGGTTCGCGCTGGAAGGAAATGCCAGGGACGAGACGGGCACCGCCGACGGCATGGCGAACATTGTGACCTGGTACTTTGGCAAGTACAACTATAATTACCTCATGGGGACGGGGGAGCATGAGGACTATGATCTGAAATTCGGATTCGCACCGGTGGGGGTATTCAACGGCTCAAGCAGCAAGGTGAACATCGGGAACAGCAACGACCCCAACACAGGTATTCGAAACCTACCGCAGTTCACATTGACCGCCTGGGTCTTTGTGGCCACGGGCGAGCCTGGGAACAACGGCCGGATCTATGACAAGGAGCTCGTCCGCCTTTACGTGTGCGATAAGACGGACACGACGGTCAAGCTGAAGGGGGAGCTCGGGACCAGTAGCGTCACGTCGTCGGGTACGATCTCGCTTGACACATGGACCCACCTCGCAATGACGTGGAACGCATCATCTATTCAGTTGTACAAGAACGGCGCCTCCTGCTCGGGCCAGGTATCAGCAACGCAGCCCGATGACTCCGCCTACGATGCCATCATAGGCAATGACGCTGGGGGCGACAACGGCTTTTACGGCCGTATAGCCGACGTCGGACTGTACGGACGCGCTCTGTCGGCCACTGAGGTCGCCTGGCTCGCGCTCTGCAAAGACCCCCAGGTGTCCGGATTTGTCTGCACCGCGAACCTCGGGGCTATGGGCAGATACAGCAATTACCCCGTCGGCCAGATGCATTCAGTGGCGGGCGTCGTTCAGGATGGCCAGGGAAACATCTGGGTCTCCGAGTTCGGCACCCCCCGGGTAACGAAGTTCAGCTACGAAGGCACCGTCCTGGACATCATAGGCGGAACGAAGTCGGAGGGGAACCCTCCTGAGCTCGGCAAGTTCTACGGCCCCTGGGGGCTTGCAGTCGACGCGGATGACAACCTCTACGTGTGCGATTGCGGCAACTGGCGTATCCAGGTGTTCGACCAGAACGGAGAGAACCCCCGCAGCTTCGGGAGCCGGGGGACCGGTGACGGGGAATTTGAACATCCCGATTTCTGCGAGGTCATTGGGAATTACATCTACGTTTCGGATGACCGGGAGGGAAACCGCAGACTCCAGAAGTTCACCCTCGACGGGCTGTCCTGCTGGCGTGTAGGAGAGGACGTAACCGACCAGTCGTTTACGGGTACGGGACAGGACGACATGCGCGTCTACCAGAAGTTTACTTACCTGTACTCGGACAAAGAAGACCGAGTGTACATCGTTCGCATAGAGTCAACCGGCTCACCGTCAGACACATTCATCTGGTCTGACGACAACGGGGAGCCCGGCTCGTGGAGCGCCGAGAAGGCCATCACAGACATCGAACAGGGCCGGCCCCAGTATGTCCATGACCTCAGCCACAACATCAGGATCAAGTTTCTGAGCCCAACAGGGCACACCGCAGGCGATAAATGGACGTTTACCAGAAGGCCGGAACAGCTCGCCAGTCCGGAGGGGCTGGCAGCCGATGGCCAGGGCAACCTCTGGGTGATTGACAAGGGGGATACGGGCGACAGATCATGCCTGAAGAAGTTCACAGCAGGCGGGGACTGCGTTGAGAACTTCTATCGTGACTGGGGCACCCATCCCGATTATTTCGCTCACGGTCTTGACTACTATGGCGGGAACCTGTTTAGCTGCCACGGCGAGCTCAGCGGCGACGACACCTATTTCAACGGGGTGGACGCCGCAACGGGGCAAACCCTCGCGATATGGGGCAAACAGGGCACAGGCCCGAGCGAGCACCTGTCGGGCATGCAATGCTCGGTGATACAGCATGAGTCGCAGCACACGCTCCTCGGCACAGACTGGTTCGTCTGCAAGGTCAGCGAATGGGACCTCAACGGTAAATGGCTGAGGACCATCCAGTCATCGCTTCGGAGCGACGCGTACTGCATAAAGTGCAAGAACCCGAACGCCGGCGCAGAGCAGCTGTACCAAAGAGTAGATCTGGCTGAGGGACATTACAAAATGCAGTTCCTGGCCTTCACGAACGGGGAGAGCGTGACACAGGCCGACATCGAGCCATTCGCGGCGACCGCGGGCTCCCAAACCAATCTGGTCTCGCTCGGCTCCGAGAGTTACCAGAGCTACGTCGTTACGCAGGTCGCCTTCAGCCCCCCGGGCGACCGTTGGGCATGCTTTGTTCAGGGGGAGTTCACGGTCGGCTCCGGCCAATGCGGGCTGTGGGACGTCGGAGTGCAGGTCCAGGGCAAAACGGAAGGCGAGGATGCCAGGCGCGTGTACATCGCATCTGTGACATGTTTCAAGACAGGAGACCTGTAATGACCGACCCAACCGTCCCCTCCCGTGGAACACGACGTCGGGGCATCGCCCGGCTTGGACGGATCGTTGCCATCCTGGGGGCACTGTGCGTGCCCGCGCCTGGGTACCCCACGACCTGGTACGTTGATGCGTCTGCAGCCGAGGGCGGAAACGGCCGCTCGTGGGAAACCGCGTTCAGAGCTATTCGCGCGGCGCTCAATCACGCCTGGATCAAGGACACCATCGTCGTCGCGGAGGGAACCTATATCGAGAACATCCGTGTCCGGGGAAGCCTTGTGCTCCGCAGCGCGGAGCCCCTGAATCCAGCCGTCGTCGCCAATACGATCATCGATGGGGGCGGAAGTGGCCCCGTCATCGAGTTCGGTGGAGAGGAAGGCGCCACCTGCGTCGTTGAAGGATTCACTATCACGAACGGCGCCACCCTGGACGGCGGAGGCATCAGCGGGAATGGAACACTTGCAACAATCAGGAACAACATCATAACCGGAAATGTTGCGCACGGGGCGGACGAGGCGTGGTTTGAGGATCCCGAATCGGAGTGGGACGGGTCCGGCGCCATGCGGGGCGGAGGCGGCATATACTGGTGCAACGGACTCATCGAAAACAACACCATCTCGGATAACACGACCGGCGTGCTTACGTACAGCGAGCTGGTTGGGTTCGGTGGAGGCCTTTGCCGGTGCCACGGCGCAATTCGCAACAACAGAATTATCCGTAACAAGGCGCAGGGTGCGGTGTGGGTCTGCGGCCCACCATACGCATGCCTTCCCGTTCTCGCGGGCGGCGGCGGCGTAGCGCACTGCAACGGGATCATCGAGGGCAACTACATCGCCGACAACACGTCGGAGTACGACGGCGGGGGCCTCTACTCGTGCGGCGGTTTGATCCAGCGCAACATCATCGCCCGAAACGGCGCGGACTGGTACAGCGGGGGCCTGCGTGGCTGCGGCGGCTGGATTCGCAGCAACCTCATCATGGCGAACTTCGGGGACGGGCTCATGGGCTGTTCGGCACTGATTGAGAACAACGTCATTTGGGGCAACTCGCGCAAAGGCATTTCGTCCGCCGGATCCGCATGGATTCGGAACACTACCATCACAGGGAACTCTAAAGGGGGCGTGGCTGAGTTGGACAACGGGCTTATGCATAACTGTGTCATCTGGGGAAACGGCGGATTGGACCCTGCCGTCTACTGGACGGAACCGACCTACTCGTGCATTCAGGATTGGACGGGGGGAGGGGAGGGGAATATCAGCGAGGACCCGAGGTTTGTGGATGAGGAGAATGGGGATTTTCGGCTGAGGGCGGATTCGCCGTGTATTGATGCGGGGTTCAATAGTCTGGATTTGCCGGAGTTCGACATTGCCGGCATGCACCGAATCATGTTTGGCGGAAAGAGCCTGACCGTGGACATGGGCGCCTACGAGTTCTACATCAACCAGCTCGAGCCCGTCCCCGGCACGAATGAGACCGTCTTCACCTGGAGCTCCCTCGCAGATAAGACTTATTCCATCTTCTACACAGACGACCCGTTCAATTGGCACACCGCCATCGCCAATTTCCCCTCCTCCGGCAACCAAACCACCTCCTGGCTCGACGACGGCTCCCTCACCGGCCTCCCTCCCTCCCTCGCCCCTCGCCGCTTCTACCGCCTCCTTGAAAATCCATGAGGCCTGTGATATGTTCTACGCGAAAGACCGATCACGCGGTCCCGGGGAGGATCTGTACATGACGCGCATTTGCATACTTACTGTTCTTGTTTCCGGTGCTCTTTGTGCGATGGGCGGAAGCTGTCACAGTCTCTCCGGCCCCGGCACGTACCACTTCAAGTACAACGCCGACACGGGCGAAACAGTCATGCGGTGGGGAGAGGACGGCAGCCTGCCGGGCCAGAACTGGAGCGGCCACGGGGCCTGCATCACGCCGACCTCCCCGCACACGTTTCTCACGAGCGACTGGTTCTGCTGCCGCCTTCAGGAATGGACCCTCGACGGCCGCTGGATAAGGACGCTCCAGAACCACCTCCGCAGCGACGCCCAGAGCTTCAAGTGCATGAATGAGAGCGGCGGCGACCAGACCCTGCATCAGAACGTCTACCTCCAGGCTGGCGCCCACACGCTTCAGTTCCTCGCGTTCACAAACGGCGAGAAGGTCACGCAATACGACGTCGAGCCTTATGCTCAAGGCACCCAGATGAACGGCACCGATTACGACGACTATGTGCTCACCACCGTCAAGACGACGCCTGAGCAGTCCATGTGGGCCTGCCGTGTCTCGGGGGAATTCAGTGTCGGCACGAGCGGCTTCTACGATATCGGCGCTCGAGTCAAACCGGGCAAGACAGTCTACATTGCATCTCTAACCTGCTTTCGCAACTAACTCCCCAGGAGGTTTGACCATGCGAAAAGCATTGCTTCTTACCGCATTTCCCATGCTCTGCCTTGGCCCGTACACACACGCGGCAACATGGTATGTTGATGCCTCCGTCGTATCGTCCGGCGACGGTACGTCCTGGGAGACCCCTTTCAAAACCATCCAAGAGGGAATAGACGCGACTTCCGAGGGCGACGCCGTCATCGTCGGTCCAGGAACCTACCCCGAGAGCATCCAATTCAAGGGCACGAACATACTCCTCACAAGTACCAATCCCCTCGACCCCGACACGGTCGGCCAGACCCTCATTCATGAGAGCGGACCAGGGGCTGCTGTCACCTTCGATGGCACAGAACACGAGGGCTGCGTCCTCCGCGGATTCGCAATTCGAGACGGGTACTGGCGGTCGGGCGGCGCCATCGATGGCAACGAAACCTTGGCCACCATCGCAGACAACCTGATCACCAACAACAGCGCTTCTTCCGAGGGCGGGGCGATCGTGGGTTGCCACGGCGTCATCCGCAACAACGTCATCAGCGGCAACTGGGGCTACTACGCGGGGGGCGCCCTCGCCTATTGCGACGGCCTTATCGAAAACAACATCATCACCGGAAACTGTGTCGGCCCCGGGGGGCCCCCGTCCCAATCGCTCTCCGCGGGAAGCGGAGAGCACCCTACTGACGTTCCGACCGAGGTCCGTCCAGGGGCTGGTCTGTACCGTTGCGACGGGGTCATCCGCAACAACGTTATCGTGGGGAACAACGCCCGGGGATTCAACGGTGGGATCTTCATGATTGAGGGCTGGGGCGGGGGCCTCGCCGGGTGCAACGGGGTCATCGAGGGCAACGTCATCCGCGACAACTACGCTGACATGGGGGACGGAGGCGGCCTCTACTCCTGCAACGGGGTCATCCGGAACAACACCATCGTATCGAACAGAGCAGACAACGGGGGTGGTCTGTCGGCCTGCGACGGCATCATCCGTAGTTGCATCGTCTTCGGAAACACCGCGCCTTTCGCTGGGGCCCAAGTGCACGCGTCGAGTGATCCCACCTACTCCTGCATCCAGGACTGGACGGGGGGAGGGGAGGGGAATGTCAACCTGGATCCGAGGTTTGTGGATGCAGAGAATGGCAATTTTCGGCTGAGGGTGGATTCGCCGTGCATTGATGCGGGGTTCAATAGTCCGGATTTGGCGGAGTTCGACATTGCCGGCATGCACCGAATCATGTTTGGCGGAAAGAGCCTGACCGTGGACATGGGCGCCTACGAGTTCTACATCAAC
>JAUYEE010000076.1 GCA_030691545.1 bacterium
AGAAGTGCGGTTGCGGAAAGGAGAATGGACAGACCAATCCCCGTCTTCTTGAAGTTCCTTTTTTTCATGGCGCCCCTCCTTTCGAGTTGAGGGTCAATCGTTGCCCCTTTTTCTATAGTTAAAACGTACTGCCAGTTGCTCGAATAGTCAAGAGTTTTTTTCGAGAATGAGCGCGCGCACTCAGTGACTGTGGCGGAGAGGGAGTCGGAGGATTTTGCTCGGATGAGGGAATGCACGGGGACTCGCCGAGGAGTTTCGCCAACAAAATAGCAGAGAGGGAGAAAAAGTGGGCCTTTCTCGGCCTTTTCGATGGCAGATAACAGGACATAATGAGTTGCAACGCAAGATGATAGGTTTGGAATGGATGTTCTTGGAAAAGGCCCAGGTGCGGACAGAAGAAGGGGGCCACCGGGAGGTCTTGGAAAGCGAACGTAGGAACAAGGGGCCGGCAGCGCGCACGAGGCCGCTTTGGGAACGGCCGCGGAGGCTTCCCGCGACAAGAAGCTGTTGTCTGCAGGACAGAGGTTTTGTATCATTTCGGTAGGATTCTACCAGACTTGTGCCAATTTGTCAACAAGGGGCTTCGAGGAGATGTGGGCGTATTTCCGTGGCACGGAGATGGATGGATGCTTTGTTCGAGCCTTCGCGGACTGGGAAACCAGCGTTCCCGGGCCGGGCAGGCGGGCCTTGTTGTCGCAGGGCCAGGGGCGCCTTGCCAGTGGTCACGAGCTTCCTATCGGGAGCGATTGCCCCAACGCCGCGGATTTGAAAGCTGTTTCAATGATAGCGATGGATTTGCGGACGTTCTCGGGTTTGACAATCAGGTTGGCTCCTTTGTTCACACGGTCGGAGAAGTTTTTGTATGGCACGGTCCAGTCGCCGGGAACGCTGTCAATCCGGAGAGTGGTGGCGATGTCGTGGAGAGATGTTTTGACGGAGGCTTTCTCCTCCGGGTCGAAAGTCCGCTTCACGAGCGTTCCCTTCTCTCCGAAGACGTGCCAGCGGGGCTTGCTGATTTGGTGGACGTTGCCGAGGTCTGCCTCAAAGAGACACCCGTTATCGAATCGCACGATGACCTTCGCGAAGGTATCCACGTCCACGTCCCACACTCGCGTTTGAAGCTCAGCGAAGACGGTGACTGGCTTTGCATCAATCAACTGAACCGCATGGTCGAAAAGATGAGCCCCCCAGTCGTACAACTGCCCGCCACCGTGCCTCTTTTCGGCTCGCCAGCCGAAAGGCTTCTCGTAATTCGTCACGCACGATTCGATGAGGAACACATCGCCGAGCATGCCGCTGTCCATGGCTTTCTTCACGGTCAGGAAGTCGCTGTCCCACCGCCGATTGTGAAAGACGCTGAGGGCCTTCCCCGATTCCATAGCGGCTCGAATCATCGCGTCGGCTTCGGCGGTATTGAGGCACATGACTTTCTCGGTGAGGACATGCCTTCCAGCGCGGAGTGCCTTGATGGCGAGGGGGGCATGCGTATCGTGCGGCGTCACAAGAGCCACCATCTCCACGGCGTCATCTTCTAAGACCTGATCCAAATGTGAAAAGATTCTAAGTCTGCCGCCGAAGGCTACTGCGGCTCTCTTGCGAGCTTCCGCGTCGGTATCGCAGATGCCATGGAGCGAAAGCCCTTCGGTCTGCTCGACCCATTCCGCGTGTCGGTGTCCCCAGTTATACGCGGAGCCATATCCGACAACCACGCAACAAATATGTGAAGGCATTCAAACTCCTTTCTTTCTTTGCGCTTGGTGTGCGCTCTCCGCGCGTTCCGCCAGAAAACATCGGATCGCACTGTGTCTGTCAATTCGATTTGGCAAATCATCGGCCTCGGGGGCTTCAATTCGGATTTCTGCCGAAGGCGGTTCGGGGGTTTAGCGCGGTCCCCCCCGTCGGGGCAAGCCGGCGTCCCAACAGGCGGAGATTCGTCGGCCGCGCGCGATCTCAGCAGCCAGAACACGTTCTCCGTGAAAAACTATTGTACCTGTTCAACGCGGTAGTAACGGCAGCGCGAGAGAGACGGCGAACCCAAGAGATGCAGCCCGTCGTCGGTCCAAGGGGTAATGTCGCCGCCCGCGGAAGGGAGGATGCCGCTGACACACAGCCAGTCGAGGGCGTTAGCCGAAGCCCACACCCGGTATGACTCGCCGTTTGAGGTGTGCCATTCGATCACCGGGGAGGTCGGGGCGCCTTTGAGGTCTTCAACGGTGAACGCGCGGACGAATTTCTGAATTCGGTGGTTACAGGTGTCTGCGACGTAGACCCTTCCTAACGGGTCAACAGCTACGCCACATGGGTAACTAAACTCCCCCGGGTCGGAGCCGCGCGAACCCCACTTCGCTAAAAGCCTCCCGGAGGAATCGAACTTGAGGAGGCAATCGTTATCGCCGCCAGCCACATAGACGTTTCCCGCGGAGTCCACAGCCAGGCCTGTGGAAAACTCGAACACCACGTCCGCGTAATGCTCGGCAGGCCATTCGGCGAGGAAGCTGCCTGAGAAATCGAACTTCTGAACCCTGTTGTTGCCGGAATCGAGGACATAAATGTCGCCGAAGGAATCAGCCGCTATCGCGTGCGGCCCCTGAAACTGCCCTTCGCCGAAGCCGGAGGAACCCCATTTGGCGACGAAGTTCCCGTCCGAATCAAACCTCTGAATCCGCTGATTGCAGGTATCCGCGACCAGCATGCCGCCGAGCGGGTCTGCGGCTATTGCGTACGGACAGTTGAACTCGCCGTCGCCGTATCCTTCACGGCCCCATTTCGCAAGGAAGTTCCCTGATGAGTGGAACTTCTGGACCCTTTTGTTGTAAATCTCAGTGACATAAACATTGCTGTGGGAATCCACGGCTATCCCCCAGGGGGAAAAGAACTGCCCGTCGCCTGAACCGTATGAGCCCCATTTCGCGAGGAAGTTTCCCGAGGAGTCGAACCTCTGGACTCTGTTATTCTCCGTGTCGGTGACGAAAACGTTTCCCGCGGCATCGGCCGCCACGCCTCGAGGTGTGTTAAACCACCCGGCCTTGGAGCCAAAAGTGGCCCAACTGGCGAGGAAGACGCCTGAGGAATCGAACTTCTGGATTCTGTGGTTCTCGAGGTCAGCGACATAGACGTCTCCGGAAGGGTCAACCGCTATGCCGGAGGGTCGGTCGAATTGTCCCTCGGCCGACCCATTAGAGCCCCACTCTGCGAGGAGATTCCCCCAGGAGTCGAACTTTTTGATCCTGCCGTTATTGCTATCCGCGACGAAGACATTTGCGTGCATATCCATAGCTACGGCCAACGGTTCGTTAAAGCCACCCCACCTGTCCAGGAAGTTCCCAAAGGAGTCGAACTTTTGGAGGCTATTGCAGAAGAAGTCCGAGACATAGACGTTTCCGGAAGAATCGGCGGCTATGCCCCAGGGCTGCTCGAACTGCCCGTAACCACAGCCGCGCGAGCCCCACCCCACAAGGAAATTCCCTGAAGAATCGAATCTCTGGATTCTGTGGTTTCCGGAGTCCGCAACGAAAACGTCCCCGGAGGAGTTTACCGCTATGGCGCCCGGTGAATTGAACTCACCCGGTCCCGACCCCTTTCTCCCCCACGTGAGCAGGAAATCTCCCGATGGATCGAATTTCTGAATCCTGTGGTTATACATGTCCACGGCGAAGACGTTCCCGGAAGGCGTAGCTGCTATTGCTGTCAGGCAGCTGAACTGGCCCTCCCCTGAGCCGGGGGAGCCCCATTCGAGCAGCAGGTTGCCCGATGAGTCGAACTTCTTGATTCTGTCAACGACCTCTGCCACGAACACGTTTCCCGACGCGTCCACGGCAATGTCGAAGGGCCTTTCGAAGCGCCACCCCTCCGGCGGTTCCGGCCACATCTTCGTCACAGAATATGACTGGACAGCCCCAAGCCTAAGGGGACATGAACAAATCACCCACAGGCAGAGGAAGCAAACGAGCGCCCACGGGCAGGAATCCGATGCTTTTGCCCTTTTCATAGATGCCTCCTTCCTTCGCGCAAGCTTCTTTGCATTGATACCTTACGCGTGACAGGTGTCTGTGTCAACGAAAAACCGGGGGCTTGGCTTGGTCCCGCGACGCGTTCCAGCATCTTCGATGGCTTGTTGCAGTCGCCAGAGGTGCAAAATGGCCGCTCGCCGTGCGGAACGGAACTGCACCCAAAACCAGTCCGTCGCTTGGCCCCGCGGTCCTCGTCGCGTCTGAATTCGTCTTCGCGATGGGGGCTGGCTACCTGCGTGCAATTCGGTTGACACGGGGCCTGTCCCCACGCCATACTCAATCGCAAGGAGTTTTCGGTGAGTGCGAATGCCGGAATTGATGTGCCGCAGGAGCGGAAGAGGAACGGGCCGGGCGTCGCTTCGGAGCGGTCTTCGTCCGAGCGACCGCTTGTTGTGGTCGCGAAGCTGAGCACATATGCGGAGAGCGTGCCGCAGCTTGGGAAAGAAATGTCGAAGTGTCTTGTGAAGGACCCGAAGGAGCTCTTCCCGGCTCACCGGCTCCTGGCCGCAATTTCCGCGATGAGGAGCTTTCGTTGGATCTCCGACAGTTCCGCAACAAGCCGCTTGGCGAGCTTGTAGTTGGCGTTCCATTTCTTCACCTCCTCGAGACGACTCAGGGGGATATACAGCGTCCGGGTCTTCCCCCCACCCTTGTCGGTCAGATAGAGACTGGTATGTCCGGGGAAACGCACCAGGCTTCCGCCCAAAACAAATCCCATATTCCGCAGCCGGCGCAGACGCGCCTGGCGCATCAGCCTCAGCACCGTCGGGGACTTCGGCAGCCGCATGGCAGACCTCCTTTGCATCCCAGGGGGCAGCGTCCTTAGATAAGTATTATAACTTATCTAAAAATGTCAAGAAAAAAGCGTGTGCGAAAAAACACCCTTGCTCCGCCACGTCACACATGCCGCAACCCACCCTTCCACCCGCCCTTACGCCTTTCCGAAGGTGCGAAAAATCTATCATTCGTCAGGGCTGATGCGTGGGGTGTGGCTCCGCTTCAGTGGCAGCGGCACGCCACACGTGCCACTGGACAAGGACAGTCTTGCGCGGATTGACCCTCTATGACGCCCTTTCCCTGGCTGTTCGGGCGGACGCAGCGCAGAAGCGCGCACGGTCCGCTGCGCCGGCTCCGACGCATGTGCGCGAATGCGGGCAGGCAGGGCTTTTGGGGGTTGGGCCGAATCGCGCTCCCAGGGCATTGCCCTGGGCTAAGCTATTTCGCCCCGTTGGGGCTTGGCATCTTCCTTTGCACGGAGCCCTGAAAGGGTGCCATGTGGTAGCCCAGGGCGCCGCCCTGGGTCCGAATCGAATCATCCAAGCCCTGAAGGGGCGCAATAAGCCATGCCACTATAATAGAGCCGCACCCCGGAACCAAACCGACGGGTGCAAGACCGTAGCCAGTCAAACGGATTTCTTTCAACTCGCTCGCCGCCATGCTCACGATGGTTGACAAAAGCTGTGAGTTTCCTGTAGAAAACGCTTGACTGGCAACTGGTTAGCAGCCTGCTTGCCGGTGCAGACGGTTTTGAAGCATCGCCCATTGCACGTCACCTAAAGGAGGGCTTGCGATGTTACCGTTCAAGAAGGTCCTTTCTCCCACCGACTTCAGCGAAGCGTCTTACGCTGGATTAGCTGTCGCCAACGAGCTGGCTCTTCACTTCTCGGCGGAGCTTCTTGTCGTGCACGTCGTTGCGGCAGTTCCGCTCCCCATCATGGACTCGGGGGAGGGGCTGGGCGGTTTTGATGTTTCGTCGTATCAGCTTGAACTTGAAGCCTCCGCCAAGAATTCTCTTCAGGAACTCCTCGACCAAAGAGTTTCAAAGGAGCTACGTGTGCGCCCCCTTGTCGCCTACGGGGATGCTGCGAACGAAGTCGTCCGCATCGCTGAGGCGGAGCAGGTTGACCTCATCGTTATCGCCACGCACGGGATGACCGGCTGGCGGCATTTCATCTTTGGCTCCGTGGCGGAGAAGGTCGTCCGCCATGCGACTTGCCCGGTGATGACGATCCGCGCTCCATCCCCGCAGAAAGAAACGAAGTAACGGCGCGACGGGGAGAGCCTGCTGGTAATCCTCGTTTTCTTCCTCAACTGATGCCCGCCTGTCGCGCGTTGCGGCCAACTGTTGCTTCAACGCCCTTTCTCGGATAGAATCCCCCACAAGCTGCGAGCCGAAAAACCCGTGCCGTTGTGCTTGACCATCTCTTGCATGGTCGCAGGATGTCCCTGCGCCGCAACGGTTCAGTCCAGGAGAAAGGACGACTCCTTATGCCCAGACGCACCGATATTCAGAAAGTCATGATCATCGGGTCCGGCCCCATCGTCATCGGCCAGGCCTGCGAGTTCGACTACTCCGGCACCCAGGCCTGCAAGGCGCTTCGAGGGCTGGGATTCGACATTGTGCTGGTGAATTCCAACCCGGCGACGATCATGACCGATCCGGGAATGGCTGATGCCACCTACATCGAGCCGTTAACCCTCGAAGCAATGACCGAAATCATCGAACGAGAACGCCCCCACGCGCTTTTGCCTAACCTCGGAGGACAATCCGGGCTCAACCTCTCCTCGGAGCTTGCCCGGGCGGGCGTTCTCGACAAGTACGGCGTTAAAGTGATTGGTGTCCAGGTGGACGCCATCCGGCGGGGTGAGGACCGCATTGCATTCAAGGAGACGATGAACCGCCTCGGCATTGACATGCCCCGGAGCGCGCCCGCCTACAGTGTGGGTGAAGCCGAGAAGGTTGCGGCCGAGATAGGATACCCGGTCGTCATCCGTCCTGCGTACACCCTCGGGGGGACAGGCGGCGGAGCCGTCTTCAACGTGGATGAACTGCGCGTCGTCGCCGCTCGGGGCATTGCCGCCAGCCTCGTCGGGCAAATTCTTGTGGAGGAATCCGTCCTGGGTTGGGAAGAACTCGAACTCGAAGTTGTGCGCGACGCGAAAAATCAGATGATCACTGTCTGCTTCATCGAGAACGTGGACCCCATGGGAGTCCACACGGGCGATTCCTTCTGCACCGCCCCCATGTTGACCATTTCTCCGGAGCTTCAGGAACAGCTCCAGCGCTACTCGTACTCGATCGTGGAAGCCATCGAGGTGATTGGCGGAACGAACATTCAGTTCGCCCATGACCCCGACACCGGCAGGGTGGTAGTCATTGAGATCAACCCGCGGACCTCTCGATCCTCGGCACTGGCGTCGAAGGCGACGGGTTTCCCCATCGCCCTCGTCTCCTCGAAACTCGCGGCGGGTCTTACACTGGACGAAATCCCTTACTGGCGGGAGGGCACTCTGGACAAATACACCCCCTCCGGTGACTACATCGTGGTGAAGTTCGCCCGGTGGGCGTTCGAAAAATTCCGTGACGCAGAGGACAAGCTCGGCACGCAGATGCGCGCCGTGGGGGAAGTCATGAGCATCGGCAAGACATACAAGGAAGCTCTCCAGAAGTCCATCCGGTCATTGGAGACGGGCCGGTATGGGTTGGGGTTCGCGAAGGATTTCCATCGCCGTTCCCTCCCCGAGCTTCTAATGATGCTTGGCCAACCGACCAGCGAGCGCCAGTTCATCATGTACGAGGCTCTTCGTAAGGGCGCCACAGTTGACGAGCTGTACGAGCGGACAAAGATCAAGCACTGGTTCATTCAGCAGATGAAGGAGTTGGTGGAACTGGAGGAAAGAATCCTCACCTTCCGGGGCAAACAATTTCCCGATGACCTTCTGGTTCAGGCGAAGAAGGATGGCTTTTCGGACAAGTACCTTTCTCAGCTCCTGCGGGTTCCGGAGGAGGCGATGCGTGGCCGGCGCATCTCGTTGGGCGTGGTGGAAGGGTGGCATGCCGTCCCGGTCAGCGGCGTCGAGAACGCGGCATACTACTATTCCACGTACAACGCCCCGGACGCTACCGAGGCGTCCAGCCGGCGAAAGGTCATTGTTCTGGGCGGCGGGCCCAACCGCATTGGCCAGGGAATCGAATTCGATTACTGCTGCGTGCACGCCGCTTTCGCCCTCCGCGAGGAAGGACTGGAGACCATCATGATTAACTGTAATCCGGAAACGGTGTCCACGGATTACGATACCTCCGACAAATTGTACTTTGAGCCTCTGACCGTGGAGGACGTGTTGAGCATTTATGAGAAAGAGAAGCCGGAGGGCGTCATCGTTCAGTTCGGCGGGCAGACACCTCTCAACATCGCCCGGCAACTCTCCGACGCTGGAGTCCGAATTCTCGGCACTTCTCCGGATGCCATTGACCTCGCGGAGGACCGGGACCGCTTTCGCCAGAAAATGTCCAGTCTTGGCATTCCCATGCCGGAATCGGGGATGGCGTCCAACCTGGACGAAGCGCTGGAAGTCGCCGGGAAGATTGGATACCCCCTCATGGTGCGCCCCTCTTACGTCCTGGGCGGGCGAGGAATGGAAATCGTTTACGACTCAGAAATGCTCGCCAAGTATGTCGCCGCGGCCGTGGACGTCACCCCGGAGCGCCCTATCCTCATAGACAAGTTCCTTCAGAATGCCATCGAGACAGAAGCCGATGCCCTTTCCGACGGGCATGATGCCTTCGTTCCCTCTATAATGGAGCATATCGAGTTGGCGGGCATCCATTCCGGAGACTCCGCCTGCGTGATTCCGCCGACAACTATCCCTCCCCGGCATATCCAGACCATCTACGACTATACGCGAACGATCGCGCGAGAGCTCAATGTCGTCGGGTTAATCAACATGCAGTACGCCATTGCGGGCGACGTTGTGTACGTTCTCGAGGCGAATCCCCGGGCCTCCCGCACCGTGCCTCTGGTGTCCAAAGTCTGCGGGCTTTCCATGGCCCGTGCGGCAACTCGGCTCATGCTCGGCAAGAAGATTTCAGACCTCGGTCTGGAAGACCGCAAAATCCCACACTTTGGCGTGAAGGAGGCAGTGTTCCCCTTCCCCATGTTGCCGGAGGTTGACCCCGTCCTGGGGCCGGAAATGCGGTCCACGGGCGAGGTATTGGGAATGGCGGACTCCTTCGGGCTGGCCTTTTTCAAAGCGGAGGAGGCAGCGTCCCAACGACTGCCATTTGAGGGGACGGTTCTCATCACGGTTTCGGAACGAGACCGCCCTGCGGTGTTCGAGGTCGCCCGGGAGTTTAAGAAATTAGGTTTCCGGATCAAAGCCACTCGGGGAACGCAGGCGTTTTTGCAGGAGAGGGGCATTGAGTCGGAAATTATCTTGAAAGTCCATGAAGGGCGGCCGAACATTCTCGACGCGATCACCAACGGCGAAATCCAGTTGGTCATCAATACTCCGGCTGGTAAGCTGAGCCAGTATGACGACTCATACATACGAAAGGCCGCAGTAAAACACAAGCTGCCGTATATCACCACGTTGACGGCTGCCCTGGCAGCAGCGAAAGGGATTGCAGCGAGACGCGCTGGAAAGCCCCGGGTGAAGTCTCTTCAAGAGTATCACGCCAGCATTGGCAGATAGCGTTAACGTCCTCCGGTAGCCCTTGTGGAGCCTGTTGCCGCATCCGCCTGGCGCCGGGGCGCTCAAACAATCGAATGGCGAGAAGGAGTATCTCCGTCGGCGGTATCTACGTGAAAGAAGAAGAGACAGATGAGCCGCCGCGGACGAGCCGCGCGCCGACTAACAAAACCATCCTGACCCCCGACCCCTGACCCCGCTCATTTCCCTGCATTGGGTGGAGCGAGCGATAGCGCCGTGCGTTTTAGAACAAGCCCGTCACCGTGCTGGGACGGGCTGCTGCGCATGCCGCAGCGCTCCCCTCGGCACATCCGGCTGAATCTCCCAGACTTTCTTTGCCCGATTCAGATCGTTCACCCCCAGGACGACATTTCTCGTGTCAGGCCCCTCAACCGTGAGGAAAGTGTCTGCCTGGCCCTGGACGCGACAACGCCCCACCATGTCGCCGATGGTGCATCTTCTCAAGGATTTTCGCCTCGAACGCCCAGCGCGGTTCGTTCGATGAGCCGCGACACAGCAATTCTGCTTGCGTTGCTTTTCTCACGAAAAGCTGGGCGTTTGCCATTGACAAGGCGGCGCCTTCGAGGTAGGCTATCCTTGACGAAAGCGCGATAGGTAGGGAAAAGAAAGACACACAGGAGTCAGCAATATGATTACTTGTCCCAACTGCGGAAGCGAGAACCGCTACGGGGCGATCTTTTGCCGCGGCTGCGGAAAGAAGCTCGATGTCATAGACGAGATCACCGTCGAGAACATTGGCGAGAAGACCACAGGAAAGAAGCGGAGACGCCGCAAGGACAAAGGGGAGCGGACGCCGAAGGAGCTCCGGAAACGCGGCATGGTTATCAACGCCATTCGCATTCTCATCATTTTACTGGTGGCGTTCGCCGTTTACTTGACGCAGCAGACGCCCCCTGTCTCCGCGATTGAAACATCCGACGCCAGCAAAAAGAGCTTCGACCGGAAAAGGGAACACCTGTTAGAGTCTGTGAGGAGCAACAAGCCGGACTCCGAGACCATCACGCAGAAGGAGCTGAATTCGCATATCGCGTCGCTCCTTCCGAGCGTTAAGCAGGGCAAGGTCGTCAAGTTGGAGAACATCCAAATTGCCCTGGGGAGCGGCGAGGAAGACCTGTCCGTGCAAATGTATGTGAGGGTCTTCGGAAAGAGGATGCTCTTTCAGCTCTTCGGCAATCTCGAAAAGCAGAAGGGCGAAATCGTCTTCTCCTCGTCCACCTTCGCCAAAGTCGGCAAGCTGCCTTACCCGGCCTTCTTGATGAAGATGCACTGCAAGAACGTCTTCCGTGACCTCCGCGAAAAGGATGCCAGCCTTCTGGAGAAAATAACCCGCGCGACTGTCGAGAACGTGAAGATCAAGGGGGGAGGGCAAAGTTCTGCCGTCAAAGTGCAAATTGCCGGCAAGTGACCGCAGAGTCCCGATCCTTTCCGCCAGAAGGCACTCTCAGTAGCGCAGGCGTCCCCGCCTGGGCGGGGATGGACGCAGATAAGGAGAAATCGGCGTTTATTTGCGTTCATCGGCGGTTCCATACTTCGCGAGCGGAGTGGAAAAGATAAAGCTGGGCGTAGCCGGCGAAGGGGCCGAAGTGGTCTGCGGCGAAGCTTCGTATGGCGGAATCTGGGACGCGCTGGTCCTTGAAATAAGTCCTTTGCATGACCTTTCTGACCCAGGTGTCAACGGGGAAAGCTTCATATTTTCCCATGGAATAGAGGAGGACACAGTCGGCGACCTTCGGGCCGACGCCGGGAAGCCTCATGAGCTCCGTTCTCGCGTGAAGGTAGGAAAGGCGGGCGATGTCCGAGAGGAGGCCTGGGGAACGAGCGACCTCTCGGGCAGTCTCGCGAACATAGGTGTGCCGATAGCCGAGGTTGCAGAGTTGCTGGAGGCAATCAGGAGAGGCTTCTGCGAGGGCAGCGGGGCTGGGGAAAGCGTAGCAGCCGAGAGCGCCGCGTATTTCATGGCCAAAAGTGCGGCAGAGGCTCTCGATGCACCGTTTTATTCTGACGATATTGTTGTTCGAGGAAATGATGAAGGAGACGAGGGTCTCCCACGGGTCCTGGCGCAACACCCGCATTCCCGCGAAATTCCGCATGGCGGCTCCCAGAACCGGGTCCCCTGGAAGTGAGCGCAGGGCCTGGTTGGAGGCGGCATCCAGACCGAGGTAAGTCCGCAGCTCTGACGGGTCGACCTTTCCCGGAAGCGACCGGTAAAGCAGGCGGTTCCGTCTTTGCTCCAGCCACAGAACGTTCCCCGAGACGACGCCGACGAAGCCGCCATCATCCTTCCGCCATCGGAAAGTCTGCCCCGAAAGAAGCGTGTGCTCGAGGCTGAACGGCTCGCCTCGCGGAACAACGAGGGTCTCAAAAGATTCCCCTTCGCGCCCCGCCCGCTGATGGGAACGATCCGGCGCGCAACCGCCTTGCTTTTTCCCCGAGGCACAATCCATTCCGCCGACCTCCCATCAGAGCACCGACAGGTACTCTTTCAACTCATACTCGGTCACGTGGGTGGTATATTTCTCCCACTCGATTCGCTTATTCTCGAGCAACTTCTCGAAGAGGTACTCGCCGAGGGTTTCTTTGAGGAGTTGGCTTTTTTCCGCGACCTGAATGGCTTCTAAGAGGCTTCCGGGGAGGCACTTGATTCCGGCTTCCTCTCGCTCTTTCCTGCTCATCTCGTAAACATTTCGGTCCATTTCCGGGGGGAGAGGGTATTTCTCCTCGATCGCGTTGAGGCCCGCCATGAGCATCCCGGCAAACGCGAGATAAGGATTACAGGCGGAGTCTGGCGAGCGCAGTTCAATTCTGGCAGCTCTTTCTTTCCCCGCTTTGTACTCAGGGACGCGAACGAGGTCGGCTCGGCTTCTTCGTGCCCACGTAAGATAAACCGGCGCCTCGTAGCCGGGGATGATTCGCTTGTACGAGTTGACCCATTGGTTTGTTAGAATTGTTATCTCCGGGGCGTGCTTGAGAAGCCCGGCGATGTAGTGTCTTGCGATTTCGGAAAGGTGGTATTTCTCGTTCGGGTCGAAGAACGCGTTCCTGTCGCCCCGGAACAGGGACTGATGGGTGTGCATGCCGCTGCCGCACTTGCCGTTGAGGGGTTTGGGCATGAAAGTGGCGTAGAGGCCCTGGCGGAGGGCGACTTCTTTGATGACCAAGCGGCAGGTCATGGTAGTGTCGGCCATGGTGAGGGCGTCGCTGTATCGCAGGTCAATCTCGTGTTGGCTTGGGGCGACTTCGTGGTGGCTGGCCTCGACGGGGATGCCCATTTCCTCTAGGAGCAGAATGGTGTCGCGACGGAGGTCCTTGGCGAGGTCGAGGGGGGCCAGGTCGAAGTAGCCCCCGGCGTCGAGCAATTCGATATTCGGTGAAGAGTCTTTGAAGTAAAAATACTCCAACTCGGGACCGACATAGAACGTGAAGCCCTTTTCAGCGGCTTTCTGAAGCGCTCGTCTGAGGACGTAACGTGTGTCTCCGCGGCAGGGCTCCCCGTTGGGCTCCACGATGTCGCAAAAGATGCGTCCGACGGCGCATTCCTCTTCGGAGCGCCAGGGAAGAATCTGGAAGGTCGTCGGATCGGGGACGGCTAACAGGTCGCTTTCATCCACGCGAGCCATGCTCTGGATGGAGGACCCATCGAACCACTTTCCGTCGTGAAGGGCGGTCTCGAGTTCATCCACGGTAATGGCGAAACTCTTGAGGGACCCGAGGATGTCGGTGAACCAGAGCTGGATGAATCGGACTCTGTTGTCGCTCGCTGCCTTGAGTACGTCGTCTTTTGTTTTCGTTTTCTCGCTCATGCGATGCTTCTCCCGTGGTAACCTGAGAATGTTGAGAGACGGGTCCAGTTATGTGCGGACTAACCGCACAGACCGGCGAGGGCGCTGAGAACCACCGAAGCCTCCCTCTGCGACCTCCGCGCACTCCCTGGCCGCTGGAGGCGGCGGAGCGCCATCGCGCGCAACGGACTCATCAACCAGCTTCGACGCTTGCGCGAACGCGGGCAGGCTGCGGTTCATCCTCCACTTTTATCATAAGGGGGGTGTCGCTTGACAAGGGCAGAAATAAAAAATAGCGTGGGAAGCATGCTGGATCAGATGCTGAACACGATAAAGGAACACGGCCTGATTGCGCCGAAAGATGTTGTTCTGGCGGCAGTGTCCGGAGGGCCGGATTCCGTCGCCCTTCTCGAAGGGCTTCTGCGGCTCAGGGAGGAACTGTCGTTTTCAGTGACGGCGGCGCACCTCAACCATCGGCTACGGGGGCCGGAGAGCGATGAGGACGAGCGGTTCGTGAGAAGTCTGGCGGAGAGGCGAGGAGTGCCCTTGATTGTCGAGGCGAGGCAAGTCAGCCGAATCCGAGAGAAAAAGGGCGGGTCCCTCGAAGAGATAGCCCGGGAAGTCCGTTACGCTTTCCTGCGGCGGGCAGCGGGAAAATGCGGGGCCAGCAGAATCGCTCTGGGACATAACTTAGACGATAATGTCGAGACATTTCTGATGAATCTGATTCGCGGGTCCGGGCTGAGGGGACTGTCGGGGATGCCCATGCTTCGTCGGGAGGGGAGATTCGTGGTCATCCGTCCGCTCTTGCAGGTGACGCGGGAAGAGATTCTATCATTTCTAAGAAAAGAGAATCTGCCGTACCGTGAGGATCGGTCGAATCGGGACACGGCCTACACGCGCAACCGGATTCGGCATGTGCTTCTTCCTTTGCTGGAGAGGGAGTACAACCCACAGATCAGAAGAGTCTTGATAGAAACGGCTCGGCGGCTGCGGGAGGCCGAAGACGCCATCTCGGCGTTGTGCGAGGGACTCGCGAGGGAGTGCGTGAGCGGTCGTCCAGAGAAGGTTCGCGTGAGGACGGGGCCCCTCCGTGCACAGCCCCCATCGCTGGGGAAGGAGTTTCTTCGGCGAGTGGCGAAGGAACGGCTTGGCATCAACCTTGAGCCCCAGAAATTGGACCTTCTATGGGAGCTTGTGATCGGGACGGCGACCGAAAGCGTTGGCCTGGGAAACGGCTATGTGGCCTGTCGGGAATACGACAACTTGCAGCTCACGCGCGAAGCGCCGGTCCAGCCGTTGCGATTTGAAAGGGCGCTGGCGATTCCCAGCGACGTTTTTCTGGCGGAACTTGGGGTTCAAATCTCGGTGAGCGTGGTCCCAAGGAAAGGGGTGACGCTTCGTCGGCTGCCGGAACGCCTTGGAGAAGCCTGGCGGGAGGTCTGGGAAGGCCGCGAAAAGAGGTTCGTGGAATTCTTTGACGCGGAGGCTCTCGGGGATAAAGGGCTTGTCGTCCGCACCCGGAGGGAAGGCGACGTGTTCTGCCCGCATGGCATGGAGGGAAGTCGAAAGGTCAAGGAGTTGTTTATAGACGAGAAGGCGCCGGCGAGGCTGCGAGAGAGAATCCCGATTTTCGAGGCGGGGGGGGAAATCATGTGGGTTGTGGGACACAGGCCGGCGGCGAAGTTCGCCGTAAAAAAAACGTCGGAGAAATTGCTTCGACTGGACGTGAAAGTGCTGTATTGCGTGGAGTAGAATCTGTTACAATAGCCATCGAGGGTTTTCAGGGGCGAGGGAACGAGTGAAGGATCAAAGGTTCCGAGGTCCGTTGAAACGGCCGCGAGCAGAGCAGGAAGAAGTCTCTGCGGACCTCGCCCGGCGCCGCGGTCCGGAAAGACCGACAGAGGGTTGTGTATCACGCTGAGATATGTCGCTGATGGGAATAGAGAGACTACTTGAGGAGAAACGCGAGGAAATCCTGCGGCTCGCCGAACGGCACGGCGCCCGGAATGTGCGCGTATTCGGTTCTGCTGCAAGGGGTGATGCGACCGGCAGCAGTGACGTTGATTTCCTGGTGGACATGGAAGCGGGGCGCAGCCTTTTCGACCGCATCGGCTTGCTCCAGGACCTGCAAGACCTCCTGGGTCGAGAGGTGGACGTGGTCACCGAGCGCGGGGTCTATTGGCTCCTTCGCCGCCGCATTCTCAACGAGGCACGCCCGTTATGAGAAAAGATGTCCGCGTGTACCTCGCCCACGTCCTGGAGCGCCTCCAGAAGATCGAGCGCTTCACAGTAGAGGGGCGCGAAGCGTTTTTTCGGAGCGAAGTCATTCAAGACGCCGTGTTGCGCAACTTAGAGGTGATCGGCGAGGCGACCAAACGCATTGACTCTCAGTATCGAGCTGCTCACCCGGAGGTACCGTGGCGCAGGATGGCGGCGCTGCGGGACGTGCTCATTCATGCCTACGAGGAAGTTGACTTGAGCCAAGTTTGGTCGGTCGTCGAGGTGCACGTGCCACAACTGAAGCAGGCGCTGGAGGCTCTGCTTCCCCCACTCGATCAGTTGGAACGTGAAGTGTCGGGTGAGGGAGAAGGGGCACCGCAGTCGGTGACCCTCTGATTGGCCTTTTCATGTGGGAAGGTGGGGAGAGTCGTGGTATAATGTCCGTAGTTAGGGCCGGAAAGGAGGGGGGAATCTTGGTCGTGGGTAGCCCGTTTGCTCTGGTCAGAAAACAAAACAACGGCGAGGTAGTTGAGCCTAATGGATAAGTTCAGTAAAAAGACGCGGTCCCAGGGGCCGAAAATCCCCCGCAAGCCGATCATCGTATGGGTGTTTCTGATTGTGACGGCGTTGGTGGTCGCGCAGTTGCACCTTTCGACGGTCCGGGGAGCGTACCGCCCGACCGTCGTGGAACTGCTCGAGGATGGCAAACTGGGGAACATCTACCCGGAAGGTCGCCACGCCCCCAGGCAAAAAGGGAATACTCTGCGGGGGAAGTACAAGGACCCTATCTGGAAATATAACGCCAAGGGGGAAAAAGTCCGCGACCCCGATTCCGAAAAAGCCGGAAGGAAATTCGTTGTCTCCGTCAACCCGAACGACCAAGACCTGCACAAGGAACTCAGAGAGCAGATTCCGGGGTACACGTGGTCTGAGCCAAGCACGTTTTTCGCGCAGCTTCTCACAGGGCTGGTGCCGTTTCTGGTCTTTCTCGGTCTGATCTGGTTTTTCGTCTCCAGGCAGGTCAAGAGCGCCGGAGGCGGCGCCATGAGCTTCGGGAAGAGCAAAGCCAAGATGCTCTCCAAAGACAGCGAGAAAGTGACATTCGAGGACGTCGCGGGGGTGGATGAGGCAAAGGAAGAGCTCACGGAGGTCATCGGCTTTCTGAAGGACCCGAAGAAGTTCCAGCGTCTCGGCGGAAGGATCCCGAAAGGGGTGTTGCTTGTTGGCCCCCCGGGCACGGGCAAGACGCTCCTGGCGAAGTCGGTGGCCGGAGAGGCGAACGTTCCGTTTTTCACCATCAGCGGGTCGGACTTTGTGGAGATGTTCGTGGGCGTTGGGGCCGCGCGGGTCCGTGACATGTTCGAGCAAGGAAAGAAGAGCGCTCCGTGCATCATCTTCATGGATGAGATTGACGCCGTGGGAAGGTATCGTGGAGCGGGAATCGGCGGGGGGCACGATGAGCGAGAACAGACGCTCAACCAGCTCTTAGTGGAGATGGACGGATTCAACACGCAAGAGGGCGTCGTGCTCATGGCGGCGACGAACCGGCCGGACATCCTCGACCCGGCGCTGTTGCGGTCGGGACGTTTTGACCGGCAGATCGTGATAGACTTTCCGGACCTGGTCGGCAGGGAGGAGATACTTAAACTCCACGCGAGGAAGGTGAAACTGGACCCTTCGGCGGACCTCAACCGGACCGCCCGGGGAACCCCAGGGTTTTCGGGGGCAGACTTAGCAAACCTGATCAACGAGGCGGCTCTCCTGGCGGCGAGGCTTGATAAGGAAACCGTCACCATGGCCGAGCTGGAAGAGGCCAGAGACAAGGTGCGCTGGGGAAGGGAACGGCGAAGCCGCATCATGAGCGAGGAGGAGAGAAAGATCACCGCGTTTCACGAGGCGGGGCATGCGCTGGTTCTCGACCGTCTGCCGGAAACGGAACCTCTCCACAAAGTCACGATTGTGCCGCGAGGGGTGGCGTTCTTAGGGGCCACGATGCAGTTGCCGGAGAAGGACAAGTACCTTCACAAGAAACGGGAGCTTCTGGGCCAAATCACGGGCTTGCTGGCGGGACGCGAGGCGGAGGAATTGATGTTCGACGACATCACGTCCGGGGCGAGCTCCGACTTCAAGCAGGCGACGAAAATTGCGCGGGTGATGGTCTGCGAGCTCGGCATGAGCGAGAAGCTCGGGCCGATGACCTTCGGCGAGCGTGAGGAAATGATTTTCTTAGGCAAGGAGATTGCCCGGCACTCCGAGTACAGCGATGCAACGGCCATCGAGATTGACAAAGAGGTTCGCGCGATCATAAACCAGTGCCGGGAGCAGGCGCGGGCGATCCTCGTCCAGTACAAGGACAAATTGCAGGCGATTGCAGAGGCGCTGCTCGAGTACGAGGTCCTCGATGGCGCCGAGATTACGGAGATCATCGAGGGCCGCTGGCAACCTCGTCCCCGACGTGTCGCAAAAGCCGAAGCCGAAAAGAAGAAAGAACCTGCCTCCCAGAAGACAGAGGAGCGAGCCGGACCTCGCAGCTCCGGAAGACGAGCCGAGGAGAGAAAGGCCGATGTGCCGGCCACGGGTATTGTCCACAAGAGAATCGGATGAGATCGCCGGGGAGCTGGCGAAAGTGGGCGTTCATCCCGGGGGGATCGAGAAGCTTGTGCCCAAGGGGGTGGTGCGGCTCGTCAAGGTGAGGCGCCTTCCGGCGGCGGCCGCGCACATTCTGAAGCAAACAATGCTTTCCATCGGCGGGGATGTGGGGGTTTCTTATGGCAGCCTCACGATGCACGACGCGACCACCGACGCCATCATCCTCGGCACGGAAACACATTTCCGCAGACTCATCGAGAACCTCAAGCCCCAGCCCCTCAACCTGAGAGAACTTTCCGAGGAAATAGAAAAAGCCCTCGCACGATTCAACAGGAGACGTTTTCGCGTGGCAGCGGGGAAGCATGTGTTAGACGTGGGTCGGGGGTCGGGGGGGCGGACATTGCTGATGGGAATCGTGAATGTAACCCCGGATTCCTTTTCGGACGGAGGGGAGTTCTTCGGTCCGGACCGAGCCGCGGAGAGATGCTTTCAACTCGCGGAGGAGGGTGCGGACATCATTGACGTGGGGGGCGAATCGAGCCGTCCAGGCTCGGAAGGAGTCAGCGCGGAAGAGGAGCTGCGACGGGTGATGCCGGTCCTGGAGAAGGTCTCCGGGAAACTGGACGTCCCTGTTTCGATAGACACGGTGAAGCCGCAAGTCGCCCGAGAAGCGGTGGCGGCGGGAGCGAGCATTGTGAACGACATCTCGGGCCTTGACAACGAGGAGATGATTGCAGCGGTCGCGGAACTCGGCGCCGCGGTCGTCATCATGCACATAAAAGGGACGCCGCGAACAATGCAGGCAAACCCCCATTACGACGACCTGATGACGGAGATTATTGACTTTTTGGCGGAGCGAATGGAAGCGGCGGTGCGAGGAGGAGTCCCGGAGGAGAAAATCCTCGTTGATCCAGGGATCGGCTTCGGAAAGACTGCCGACGACAACTACCGCATCATCCATCGGCTGGAGGAGTTGCGTTGCGTGGGGCGGCCCATTGTGGTTGGTCCGTCGAGGAAGTCTTTCATCGGGAAGGTCGTGAAGGGGACTCCGCGGGAACGAGTGTTTGGCACCGCGGCAGCGGTGGCCCTGTGCATTGAAAACGGCGCCGACGTTCTGCGGGTTCACGATGTCAGACAGATGAAAGAAGTTGCAGCCGTCGCCGATGAGTTCGTGGCTCTCCGGGCGGGGACGGGGGAGGGTCACGCCGGGACTGAAGAACCGAAGTGAGCATCTTTTTTTCGACGCGCTCTTGACAGAGGCTCCGGCTCGTGCTAAATCTCATAACGCGCAGCCCCGAAAGTCCCTGTAGCGCAGGCGTCCCCGCCTGCACGTTCAGCGGCACACGGGGCAAAGTATGCAGGCGAGACGCCTGCGCTACGGGAGGATTCGCCGAAATGGCCCTGTCGGTCATGATGCCTGCTCAATGCCCCGCCACGGCGGGGTCGTTGTCGCCGGGCAAGATGAGCCGTAAACAACGGCATCTTTCTATTGTTCGCTACGATCCATTCCATTCTTCTTCAGCGGCTTCCCCCGCGTTCACCGAGGAGCGAGGCGGCGCCCCAAAACGGCGGCCCGGACTTTTTCTTTCGATGACAGGAGAGGACATAGCAGGTGAACGTATCGTTCCTCGGAGCATAGGGATGGAAGCCGTCCCCCGCCCGTGGTGGCCCGTTGCGGCACAAGCGTTTCGCCCGTGATCGCGCTCCGAGAACGTTCACATGGGCAAGCCTGCTCGGCGAAGGATGCTCATACCCCTGCAGTAGGTGATTTTCCCGTCTTAGCTTTGTGTTGACAAGAGCGTTTCGCCGTCCTTATAGTAAGCGGATAGATTCCCAAGATAATAAAAGGCGATCTGCCATTGGAGGAAGGACAACCATGAGCGGAAGAAAAGGCGTGGTGTTGTGGATTCTTGCCGCAGCGATGTTGCTGCTGTTCGTGCTGAATTCGGCGACAGGGCTTCCGCCGTTGCCGAAAAGCCTGGAGTCGGCCCGTCAACAGGCCGCCAAGGCGCCTCCGATCTCGAATACCACGGTCTATCGGGGACGCCCTCCGTACGACCAGCATCCCCTCATGCCGAACAAGGGGAAGGTGAAGAACCTCGTCATCCCGGTCCTCGCGGATGATGACCCCGGCTTCCGCTCACAGCCGCTCTGGCCGGCGCCCTGGCTTGGGCGGATGAACCTGATCTGGGTCTTCGAGGCGGCTGGCAATCGCCGGCAGTTGCCGGGAGGCGGTGGAGCGACGGGAATCGAGGCGTGGGGATCGTACGACCGCGATGGGGATGGCCTGCCGGACGCCTGGGAGCGAATCCAGCAACCCAGGCTTTATGAAGCCAGCACCGAGGATCCCCACGGCGGCGGCCACGACCCTGACGGAGACGACACCTTTCGCAGCCAGGACGTGGCAGGGACAAACCTCGACGAATACAACTGGGGGACGGACCCGCGGAACACGGACACAGATGGCGATGGTTTGCCCGACGGATACGAGATTACGTACGGCCTGGACCCTCTGGACGACGGCAGCAAGCCTGTCCCGGACATTCCTCCGGAGATCCTCGCGTTGTACCCCAATTTGCACGGTGTCAACATGAATGGGGCCGACGGAGACCCTGACGTGGATGACGGGGAGAGTGACGGAGGTACCAATATTGTGGAGGCCTTCGCCTATCAGTCGCCGACGGACCCCAACGAGAATACAATCCTAGGCAATGCTGAGGATCCGGACGGGCAGACCCCCCCTGCCCCCGTCTCCAACGTGTTAGAGTTCTTCTTCTTTGGCACGCTGGAATTCAACGGGTACAGCGACTTAGATAACGACGTGTTCGTCCCCGCACCGTCACCGTGGCCCGGGGCGCCCCTGCCGGGGATGTTGACAACGGAGTGTCCGGACGATACGAGCAGGTATTTCCGGACGCCCAGCGGGGCGCTCCGCCCATCGAATCCGCTCGACCCCGATACCGATGATGACGGACTGCCCGATGGGTGGGAAATCTGGTATTACGCCCCTGGTAACCCATACGGGGGCCCGAACCCACTGGACGATGGGCGAACACCCGATGTGAATGGCGAGACCCATCCCGCTTGCGGGCCGGACGGTGACCCGGACCTGGACGGTCTCACGAACGCCGAGGAATTCCTGATGGGTACGGCTCCTTCCCCGGCTGCCACTTCGTCGGGAAGGGGCACAGAAAGCGTGAAATCCTATTTTGCCGATATGTCCCGCCCGAAGTTCCAGCCCTCGCGTGCGACCGAGTTTTACTACGGGCAGTTCCAGATCGAGTCGTTCGTCGCTCCCTACGTCATTCTCACGTTTCAGAAATCTTACTACGCCCGTTATCCGGAGAGGATGATCGAGGAGGCGTTGCGGCAGCTTGAGGAAGGTGGCTTCAACTATTCTCTCTTCGACGCCAACAATGACGGGTGGATTGACAACCTGTGCATCGTCCATCAGGGTCGCGGACAGGAGTTGACGGGTAACCCGGATCACATTCTTTCCGGGACTTATTATCTCGACCAGCCGGTGGAGGTGGGTCACTGGAAGGTTGAGACGATGCCAGACCCGTTGAACCCCTATGCTGCCATGGGATTCGGCTGGAGTCCGGTTTACACCACCGAGGAGCCCGACGCAACGTACAGAGCGCAACGAGCCATCATTCTTCCGGAAATATTGCAGTTCTATGACGCAGGCACAGGCCAGCAAGCGGTCCTGCGGGACGAGCATCTTTCCATCGGGCCGGCCTGCTACGAGATTGCGCGGTCCATCGCCTTGGCGGAGCCTGAGGATGGACGGCAGGTAGGATTACCCGACCTATTCGACAATGACCCGGGCGTTCAGGACGCGGGAGCAGGTATCGGCGACTGGGGGCTGATGGGCACCGGAGCGTGGAACTATGTCCCCGGGCAACAACAACTGGGCGCCCCAACTCCCGGTGATCTTCCGGCCCCTCTCTCCCCCTGGGAAAAGATCAAACTCGGTTGGGTCATACCTAAAAAGTTGGAGATGGACGGACGCTGGAAGGAGCTTACTGCCCATTTTCTCAGGCGCGAGATCCTCTGGGCGGAGGAAGGAATGCCCCCCGGGGAGTACTTGTTGGTGGAAGTCAAAATGAAGCAGGGGTTTGTGCGATTCATGACCGACCCGGTCATTCAGCCCGCGTGGAGCTCCCCCTTTGACCAGCCCCTTCCCATCCCCACGGATATAGACCCCGGCCTCGTGGGGCTGCTGCAGGATAGCGCGTTTACCAATAGCGGGGACGGAGGAATCCTCGTCTGGCATATTGACGACAACGTCGGAAAAATCAGGGACAACAATGTCAATACTGGCATCGGCGGGCGCTATCGCGTTGCGCTGATGCAGGCGGACGGCCTCAACGACCTGGAAAACTACGACCCGCTCAACCTGACCGGCAATACCGCTGACGAGGGGGACCTGTTTCCCATCCTCAACTTCCCCGACCCCAATGAGCCGGGACGGCAGGTGGATATGTCCTTCGATTCCTTCCAGCGGACGGAAGAACTCTCGGACGGGCGGGTCGCCGTGTACCCCACGACCGACTCCTATACCGACGGTGATACACAGATCCGCTTCGCTCACATTCAGAGGGGACCAGCCTTCGAGGTGAGCGGCGGCTGGCCGCCGGGCAACATGCTATGGGCGGACAGCGATCATGAGATGTTCCACCTCTTCTGGGACCTAAACCATCGCTATCTCTGGTTTTCCGTGGATAAAGACCGGCCGGCCATCGTCGTCAAAAAACCGAATGGCTACTTGTACCGATACCCGTATCTCTGGCCCAATGGGGATGAGGGTCCTTATGGGGACAGCGGGAACGCCCTCGACCAGGAGGAACTCAAGACGGTGGGGACCAACGAGATTTGGTGGGATGCCACCGACTCTGTCGGCCCAAACGTCAGGATTGATTTGTACGAGAATGATGACCTCGTTTTCACGATTGCGAACTCCGTTCCGAACACGGGATTCTATGCCTGGACAGTCTCACAGGCCGCGAGAGAGGTTCTGACCAGCGGGGCGGACGAGTTCCAGAGCGTTCCCGTCTATAGCAGCAACTACTTGCTCAAGATTTCGGACGCGTCGGATGCCTCCGTCTATGATTACAGCGACGACTACTTTGGCTTCAGCGATGCGGACAATGACATGGTCCTCGGGGCGGTTCCGACGAGCTTCCAGGACGGGACAGCGGTAGCCATTGCCTGGACAGCGGATTCGAGCATCGAGCGGGTGAACGTCGAGTTGTACTTCCAGGGGCAGCTTTACGAGACAATCGCGCAGAATCTCCTCAACACCGGCCCCGGAAGTGTTTCCTGGACGCCAGGGACGGTGCCGCTCGAGATACGGAACATCGGATGGAACATCCGCGTGTCCGACGCGTCCAACCCGAACGTTTTCGTGGAGAATCCGGTAAGCATCCCCAGGTACACGGTCGCCCCGAACTACGCGGACGTAGTGCTGACACCTCAGACAATCTTCTGGACCCTGGACGCAACCAATCAGCCGCTCGCACAGCCTGTTATTGTCGCCGGCAAGCCGGTCGAGATTACCTGGACAACGACTCACCCGACCACTTACACGGTCAACATCAACCTCTACCAGAATGACAGGTTCCTTCGTTACTTGCGCCAGGAATACCCCAACGTGGGGCGGTTTGTCTGGTTTGTTCCGCTTGATCTCCAGGCGGGAGACTATCGCATTAAGATTGTCTCGTCGCAGTCGGCCGCATTGGCGGACAATTACGCCTTCAGCGCGGAGTTCTCCGTGCTGCCGGCGGCCTGGATTGTGTACCCGGCAGGCGGCGCGGAACTGAACGCCCTTAACTGGGATTACAAGCCCTTCGGGCAATTGGAGTTCACGGACGGCTACAGCATCGCGAACATCATTTTTGCCTCGGCCATCAGCAACCCGAACCTTACCTACCGCCTGGAGTATCTCGATGCTGGCGGTGTCTGGAGACAGATTCCGGGGGCGTCGAGTATTCAACTCGACCCCGCTCAGTATGACCCGCAAACAGGCTTCCTCGTGGCCACGCGAGGGAACTTCCCCTGGGACACCTCCGGGCTGACGATACCGGAGTGTCGGGTGAGGATTATCTGCAATCAGAATCCGTCCATCAATCACCAGAGCGGGCGGTTTGTCGTGGACCATACACCCCCGAAAATCGTCGGGTTGCGATTCGGAAGCCAGACCGTTAACCCTCTTCCGCCGATTGCTGTTGACCCGAACGATCCGCTTTCGCCCATTGTGGCGGAGAATGTGGACGTCCACGCTCCGATCGAGATCACCTTCAACAAGCAAATGGATCGGGAGAACTACTCGACGCAGGCGGATGTCCCGATCTTGCATTGGCCCTGGTCCACCTGGTACAAGCTCACTGTCTCGGAGGTTCCTCTCGTCCAGAGCTTGCCGGGGAGCGATCCCGATGCGCCCCCGGGACCCGCGGATCCCGACCTGCGCTCGGCCCTCACTCCTGCGACGGTCACCTGGTCAGGCACTTCGTTGATCTACTATCGCCAGGAGCCATGGGCTCCCAACGCCGTGTATTACGTCTATGTGTGGAGGGACGCCAGAGACAAGCATAAGGTGGGCAACGAAGTGGGCATTGATTACGCCTTCTGCTTTGTCACGGCGGACTTCGAGCCGCCCAGCGTGGATACGGATCGCGACGGAATCCCCGATGACGTGGAGAAGCAGTATCCTGCGCGGGAGCCTGGGGCCCCGGGGCTGAATCCATTTCTGGCAGACGCACAGCTTGACGCCGATGGCGATGGTGTGAGCAATGCGGCAGAGATCGCCCTCGGAATGAACCCCATTCTGAATGACTCTGACCGCGACGGGATGCCGGACGGCTGGGAACTGTCGTGGGGCTTCGATCCGATCGTGGACGACGCGTGGGTGGACTACGACGGAGACCGGCTGACGAATATCGAGGAGTTCAAGTTCGAGACCGATCCGACGGATCCGAACTCTCCCGTGACCGTCTATGTGGACGCGGCGAACGACTCCGGGTTTGAGGACGGCAGCCAGGAGCATCCGTGGACGACCATCCAGAAGGGCATAAATAACGCCTTAGCTCCTGCGATTGTTGTGGTGGCGGATGGGCTGTACGAAGAGCACATCAAGATGAAGAATGGCATCGCCCTCTTTTCCGCAACGAGGTACGGGGCAACCATTCAAGGTACCGGCGCCGGGACCGTCGCGACGGTCACCGACGTGCCGGTGGCAAGAATAGACTGGTTTGTCATCACCGGCGGCAATGGTTTCACGGGCGGAGGAATCTCCTGCGTGAACTCGCCGATTGTCATTTCCCGCAACAAGATTACAGCGAACACAACGCAGAGGGCGTACTACGACCTCGGCGGCGGCGGGATTTATCTCGAGAAGTCCGATGCGGTGATCCGGGGCAACGAGATTCTGCGGAACAACTCCGTGTTCTTAGGCGGTGGAATTCTGTCGCTGGATTCGTCCCCGCTCATCATCGGCAACGTCATCGCGAAGAACGTTGCGGAGGTGTGTGGTGGGGCGGCTTACATCGAGCACGGCTCGCCGATTCTGACGAATAATACGATCATGGACAACGTCGCCGTGTGGGGCAACTATGGCGGTGTGTTCTACCACCACGGCTGGAACGTTCCGGCATACACCTATCGGCAGAACGATGGCGCCTGGTACTACTATAACAACCCGATTTACAACTACAGGAACCTCGGGTATCCGCTGGTTGTCAACTGCATCATTCGCGGCAATGGAAGGCAGCTCCACGGGATTCCTCTGTCGGGGGTGTGGTACTCGAACTTAGAGAGCAACATCTTCGGATTTCCTCCGCAGGAATACGGGTTGTTCCCGTGGGAATACTCGATCTACTTCGAGAAGTACTGGGATTTCGATATCGCCGCCTTTGAGGGATACGGCTCCGCGTACTGGGAAGGGTATGACTCCTTTACCGACTTTTACTTCGATTTCTATACCGGCTACAGACTCGACATGCTGTTCTTCGGTGGGCTCGCCGGGCAGGATTACCTCAACTTCAACATTGACGAGGCCCCGCTGTTCAAGGACCGGCAGAACGACGATTACCACCTGCGACCGGGTTCCACGGACATTGACGCGGGGACAGACCCAACCGCCTTCTCGGTCGACATTGATGATGAGCTGGCTCCGGTTGACGGCGACAACGATTCCGTGGTGGTGACGGATATCGGCGCCGACGAGTTCGTTGACTCCGATTGGGACAATCTCCCCGATTATTGGGAACGATTGTACTTCGGCGACCTGACCCACGACGGCACGACCGATACAAACCGAGACGGACAGGACGACCTGACCGAATATGAAGGGAACGAGGACCCGACCGCTCCCCGCGTCCCGGACCAGGATGGCGACGGCATGCCCGACAGCTACGAACAAGCCAACGGGCTGGACCCGGCGGTGAACGATGCGGACGCTGACCTCGACGGGGACGGCTTGACGAACATCCAGGAATACCGCTCCGGCACCGACCCGCAAAACCCGGACACCGACGGCGACGGCTTGACCGACGCCGATGAAGTGATCTGGGCGCCGACGAATCCGCTCAATCCGGACACCGACGGCGACGAGTTGAACGACGGCGACGAGTTGTTGGTGCACAACAGCGACCCGCTCAACCCCGACACCGACGGCGACGGCTACCCCGACGGATACGAGATTCAGGAGTTCGGGAATTTCGATAACGATGGAAGCGGCGACGCGGACAACGATGGTCTGACCGACCTTGCGGAATACCTCCGAGGCACAGACCCGACGCTTCCCGATACGGACGGCGACACGCTTTCGGACGCCGTCGAGACGAACACCCGTGTTTATGTGGACGCAAACGATACCGGGACCGACCCACTCAGTCCTGACACGGACGGCGACGGCTGGCTCGACGCGGCCGAGACGAATACCGGCGTGTACGTCAGCCCCGACGATACGGGCAGCGACCCGAATAGCACCGACGGCGACCACGACGGGTTGCCGGATACGTACGAGATCGGGCGATTCGGCGATTACAGCCGCGACGGGACGGAGGACTTGGACGGAGACGGCTTGACAGACATAGAGGAGTTCTATGCCGGCACCGACCCGACAAACCCGGACACGGACGGCGACGGGCTATCCGACGGCGTCGAAACGAACACCGGCGTGTTTATTGATGGGATGGACACCGGCACAGACCCGCTGGAGGCGGATACGGATGGCGACGGGCTTTCGGACGGCGTCGAGACGAATACCGGCGTGTTCGTTGACGAAAACGATACCGGCACGAATCCGTTGGCAGAAGATACCGACCGGGACGGTCTGGAGGACAACGTCGAGACCAACACGGGTGTCTTCGTTGACGAGAACGACACCGGGTCCAGCCCTCTGCTGACTGACACCGACGGCGACAAGCTCCTCGATGACGATGAAGTGTTCCTGTACGGAACCGACCCCAACAAGGCCGATACGGACGGTGACGGGCTGAGCGACAAGGAAGAGATTGATGTTCTGCTCACCGATATGCTCTCCGCCGATACCGACGGCGACGGTCTGAGCGACTTTGATGAACTATTCGTGTACTTCTCCGACCCGTTCAGGACCGACACCGATAAGGATGGACTCCCGGATAAGTGGGAAATTGACAACTTCGGGAATTTCGACGCGGACGGAAAGGGTGACGCAGACGGGGACGGCCTGACCGACCTCCAGGAGTTCACTCTTGGCACCGACCCGAACAACTCGGATACCGACGGAGACGGCCTCAGCGACCCTGACGAAGTGACGAAGTACAACACCGACCCGACCAAGGCCGACACCGACGACGACGGGCTGAGCGACCGGGATGAAATCTTCGTGTACAACACCAATCCGACGAATCCGGATATGGACAACGACGGATTGTCGGACGGTGACGAGATTCTCGTTTACGGAAGCCTGCCGCGGAACTGGGACACAGACGGCGATGGCATGTCCGACGGTTTTGAGATTCAGTACTTCGGCGACTTCAGCCGCGACGGGACCGGCGACTTCGACGGAGACCGGCTGACAGACCTCGATGAGTTCCTGCACGGCACAAATCCGGGGGACGACGATACCGACGATGACGGGCTAAAGGACAACTCCGAAATTAGTCGCGGGACAGACCCGCTCAATCCCGACACGGATGGCGACGGATTGTTGGACGGTCAGGAGGTCTCGAGGGGAACAAAGCCTCTCGACCCGGATACAGACGATGACGGTCTGTTCGACGGCGTCGAGACGGATACAGGAATCTTTGTGGACGAGACGGATACAGGGTCTGATCCAAAGAAGTTCGACACCGACGGAGACCTCCTCAGCGACGGCGACGAGGTGAAGGTTTACGGCAGCGACCCGAACAAACCTGATACCGACGGCGATGGCATGCCGGATTGGTGGGAGGCAGACAGAGACCAGGACGGTGTCAGCGACCTCGCGGAAGTGAAGCTTTTCGGGACCGACCCGCGCAGAGTTGATACTGACGGCGACGAGATGCCCGACTGGTACGAGATCGGGCTGGTCTATGACCCGAATCCCCTCGACCCGTTGACGGACGACGCGGCTCTCAACAGGCACGCTCCTCCCGACAATGAGAACAATCTCGACGAGTTCCTGAACCTCAACCCTACCCCTCCGGCCGCTCTCGACCCCGCAACGGATGATGCCGCAGACGATAGGGACGGCGACGGCACGAACAACCTTGACGAGTTCCAGAACTCCGATACCGACAACGACGGACTCACGAACAATGAGGAAGTCACCCGAAAACCGCCGCTCGACCCGCTCGGCCCAGACATGGATGACGACGGTCTGACGGACGGCGAGGAGCTTAACCGGACAGTTCCCGACCCGGACGACCCCAACGTTCCACCCGCACAGATTCCGGCGCCGACCAACCCCAGGAATGCCGACACGGATAGCGACGGCATGCCGGATGGCTACGAGGTCTTTATCTCCACGCTTGACCCGACCCAGCCGCTCGATCCACTCGTCCGCGACGGCACATCTGACCGAAACAGTGACGGCGAGACGAATCTCGACGAGTACCTCGGCTATGACCAAGATGGAGACGGGCTAACCACCGACGAGGAAGTCAATCGGACTATCCCCGACCCGAACGACCCAAACATTCCCCCCAATCAGATTCCTGCGCCCACCAACCCGTTACACGTTGATACGGACCGGGACGGGCTGGTTGACGGAGCCGACGGGGAGGTACTGAAGACAGACTACCCGAAGGGGATTGACGCTGACAACGACACGTTCGTGGACGGCGAGGAGGACTTCGGGACCGACCCGC
Organism: bacterium; assembly: GCA_030691545.1. GTDB lineage: Bacteria > Auribacterota > JABMQX01 > JABMQX01 > JABMQX01 > JAUYEE01. The sequence goes on from JAUYEE010000076.1 coordinate 29,428, forward strand.
TCGACCCCGACACCGATGGCGACGGGCTCCCTGACTGGTGGGAGGTGAGCCGAACTGTCCCCAACCCCAACCCACCACCCCCAGACATTCCTGCCCCGATCGATCCCACGGATCCGACGGGCGTGAACGGGCCGACAGGGGACTTTAACGGAGACGGTGTTCCGAATATTGATGAGTATCTGGGAAGTCCCGATGCGGACGGCGACGGTATCCTCAACATCTACGAAACGAATACGGGCGTATTCGTGGACGCGAACGATACGGGAACGGACCCGCAGAACCGCGACTCGGACGATGATACCCTGCCGGACGGCTGGGAAGTCGTCAACGGGACCGACCCGAACGCCCCGACCGGAGTTAACGGACCCGACGGCGATATTGACGGTGACGGCATCACAAACTTCGAGGAGTACATGACCGCCGACACCGACAATGACGGCTTGCGGGACATCGTCGAGACGAACACCGGCGTGTGGGGTGATGAGAACGATACCGGGACCGACCCGGGCAATCCCGATACCGACGGCGATACCCTCCTCGACGGCGTCGAGACGAACACCCGCATCTATGTTGACGCGAACGACACCGGTACCAACCCACTGAGTGCTGATACGGACGGCGACGGGATGCCCGACTGGTGGGAGGTCTCGCTTGCAGGGGACCCGGCTCCGCTTAATCCGTCCGTCGCGGACGACGCGGGTGACCGAAACGGTGATGGGGAAACCAACCTGGCGGAGTTCCTCGCGGCGGATTCGGACCGCGACACCCTCACCAACGGCACGGAGATCACCCTCGGCACTAACCCTCTGGACCCGGACACGGATGGGGACGGCATGCCGGATTGGTGGGAAGTCAGCGCGGGCACGGACCCCGCTGACGCGGCAGGCGATAACGGCCGCGACGGCGACATTGATGGCGACGGCATCACGAACTACGTCGAATATGCCACAACCGACAGCGATCTGGACGGGCTCCTGAACCCCGTAGAGGATTTGACCGGCGTCTTTGTTGACGTGGACCACACGGGCACAAGTCCTCTTGACGGCGACACGGACGATGACTTGCTGCCGGACTACGACGAGGTTTACGTATATCCGACCGACCCGAACAACCCGGACACCGATAATGACGGGCTGACCGACTTTGAGGAAATCAGGGTCTATTTCACCGACCCCATGAACCCGGACACGGATGGCGATGGGATGAGCGACGGTGACGAAATCGCCTACCCAAGCGACCCGTTCGATCCGGACCTTGACCGCGACAGCCTGCCGGATGGGTGGGAGTTCGACAACGGCCTTAACCTGACGGTGGATGACTCGCTCCAGGACGCGGACGGAGACGGCGTCAGCAATGTGGGTGAGTACGTGCTGGGGACCGACCCGAACGACGCGGCTTCGCCGAGTCGCCTGTACTTCGTCAACGCGCAGACCGGCGATGACGCCTGGGACGGCACCAGCTCGACTTACAATGGCGGAACCGATGGGCCGAAACGAACAATCCAGGCCACGATCGAGGTTGCGCGCACACCGGCAATCATTCGCGTGGCGGCTGGCAACTATGTAGAGAATCTAACGTTGCGGCCGAACATCGCCCTGCTTGGCGAGGGCGAGGAGGTGTCGGTCATCGTCGCGGCAAAGACGGGCAACGTGGTGAGCTTCGATGGAGTAGCGGGAGTCATTGACGGCTTCACCATCGCGGGGGCGCAGAACCTGCACGGCGCGAAGGTGTATGCTTACAAGGCGTGTGTGGTCATCACGAACAACCTCATCACGAGCAGTCTGCCGCCCGGCGCCGCCAACGCCAGAGGTGTGGGTATCTACTGCAACAGCAGCCCCATGGCGCACATCGCCCGCAACCGCATCATCGGCAACTACAACGACGACCTCGGCGGCGGAATCTTCACCTTCGCCTCGTCCGCGAATATCCGCACCAACCTCATCGCGGACAACACAGCGATTCTGGGCGGCGGCGGAATCTGCGTCAAGGACGGCTCGCCCGAAATCATCAACAACACCGTTGCGAATAACCTCAGCGGGTACGGAGCCGGCGGAATCCTGGTTCTGGCAGGGTCGCCGCACATCTCTAACTGCATCCTCTGGGGCAACGGCGATGACCTCGAAGGCGTCTCGGTGGAGATGATCAATCACTGCGACATCCAGGATGGCGACTTTGACGGCGAGAGAGGGAACTTCAGTCTCGATCCTCTATTCAAGCGTCCGTCCACAGGCGTCGTCTTGAACAACGACTATCGCCTGCGTGTGGAGTCGCCGTGCATTGACGCGGCAACGAGCGCGTATGTGCCGACGGCAGACCTCGATGGCGAACCGGTGCCGTTCAACTACATCAGGCGGGGTTACTACTGGTTCTACTTCGACGGCGTGGAGTACATGAGCTGGACCGCTGGCTACCTCTCCAGCTTCTACGACTTCGCGACGGGTGAGTTAGTGCCCGATATCTACGACTATGTACAACAGTCCTCCATTGACGTGGACATCGGCGCGGATGAGGTGACCGACACTGATTTCGACGACGTCACGGACGAGGTTGAGAGAAATGAGTGGGGCACGCAGGCGTTCCACATTGATACCGACAACGACGGTATGCCCGACCGCTGGGAGAATGACTACGGCTTCGATCCCCTGGTGGACGACGGGCAGGGAAACGCCGACGGCGACGCCTTCACAAATGTCGAAGAATGGATTTTTGGCACGAACCCGGGGAGCAGTTCGTCGCCAGCTCACTATTTCTACGTGAACGCGGCGACCGGCAATGACGCCTGGGACGGCACGCGAGCTCGCTATGCTGGCGGCACGGCTGGGCCGAAGGCGACGATTCAAGCGGGAGTGGACGCGGCGACCGCTCTCCAGGACCTTCTCATCCTGAAGCAGCGCGGATACCCGCCGCAGTTGCCCGTGACGGTTCGGGAGCGCATGTGGCAAGGCGAACGGAGAGAGCCCGCGGTCGTTCTGGTCGCCTCAGGAACGTACAACGAGAACGTGACGATGGGCGAGGCGGTCGCGCTCATTGGAGCGGGATTTGACAATACCATCATCAACGCGCCGGCAACGGCAAACGCCGTCACGTTCAGCGGAATCACAATCGCCAAGCTCAGCGGCTTCACAATCGCGGGCGGCGATCCCCCCGGGGCGAAGGTGTTCCTCTACCGCTCGCCGGCGAGCTTGAGCGGCTACGCGGATGACCAAGACGCGATCCGGTTCGCGCCCGTCATCTCCCACAACCGCATCACCGGCAGGCTCGGCACGCAGGAGGAAAGCGTGGGCGGGACGGGAATCTATTGCAGCGATTCAAGCTGCATCATCGCCTACAATGAGATTCTCTGGAACCACTCGCAGCTTTCAGCCGGCGGCATTTTCTGCTCGTCTGGCTCTCAGCCGCTCGTCGTCGGCAACCGGATTTTCGACAATGCGACTGAGATGTACGGCGGGGCCGTGTGCCTGGGTGGCGACTCGGCGCCGGTCATCGCGCGCAACGTAATGGTTCGGAACACAGCGCTCCTGGCCGGAGGCGCAATCTACGTTGCCCAGGGCTCCCCGCGGATTACGAACAACACGCTCGTGGACAATTCCGACGGCATCTTTAACTCAGAGGGCTCTCCGGTAATCAGCAACTGCATCCTCTGGGGGAACGGTGATGACCTCGTTGATAACGCCGGCTCAGCAGCGGTGACCTACTGCGACATCCAGGATGGCGACTTCGCTGGGTTCGCCGGGAACATCAGCCGTGATCCCGTGTTCAAGGACGCCTACAGAGATGATTATCACCTGAGACCTCTATCGCCGTGTGTGGATGCCGGGAGAAATGTCCTGAGCAACGGAAGCATGATTACGTCGCCGTCGCTGTACACGATTGACGTGGACCTCGAGAACTCCCCGTTCGACGGGAATAACGATGGTGCGGCACAAATGGACATCGGCGCCGACGAGATGCTCGACGTTGACCGAGACCAGATGCTCGATTCCTGGGAACGGCAGTACTTCGGCGGCCTCGGACGCAACGGAACCGCTGACGCGGACCGCGATGGGTTAAATGACCTCGATGAGTTCACCTTCAACGGCCATCCTCTGGCTTCTGATGCCGACCACGACCGGTTGACCGACTATCAAGAGGCGAAGGTCTACGGAACCGCCCCGAACATCCCCGACACAGACGCTGACGGAGCCAGCGACTTCCGCGAAGTCCAGTGGTGGGCAACGAACTGGAACGCGGACTATGACCGCGATGGCGTGATCAACATCCTCGACCCCGATTCGGACGGCGACGGTATCGCGGACGGTTACGAGATGGACAACCAGCTCTTCACCAGCATCAACGATGCCGGTCGTGACCGCGACAGCGACGGTCTGACGAACCTTCAGGAGTACCAGCATGGAACCGACCCCAACAAAGCCGATACTGATGGGGACGGGATTTCAGACGGTGACGAGGTTAGTGTGCACGCAACAAATCCGCTCAACCCGGACACCGACGGCGATGGATTGCTTGACGGACTGGAGTTGGTGAATTCAACCGACCCGTTCAACCCGGACACCGACGGCGATGGCATGCCCGACGGCTGGGAGGCGGCGAACTCCATTGATCCTCTCACTGCGGACGCTGTGCGTGACCCGGATGGCGACCGCCTGCTGAACATCGAAGAATACCGCTTTGGAACGAATCCACACGATGCTTCCTCGCCGGTCACCACCTATGCGGATGATTCGAACCTCGGCTCCCAGGACGGAAGCAAAGAATACCCCTGGGGCACCCTCGGCTTGGCTATCCAGTATGTCGAGGCCGTGATGCCTGGGAAACCGGTGGTCATCGAAGTCGCGGAAGGGACGTACAACGAGAACCTTGTCGTTCCGGAGAAGGTCTTCCTGAAAGGCGCCGGAGCGGACAAAACGCAGATCAACGGCGGCGGAAATGGCGTCGCGGTGACGTTTGCGAACGTGCCAGTCGCCAAAATAGACGGCTTCACGATCACCGGCGGGCGGAACGCGGACGAGATGGGCGGCGGGATTTACTGCTTCAACTCGAAGCCCGTCATATCCAACAACGTCATCCGGGGCAATGTGGCCCGGTGGGGTGGCGGCATCGGGCTGAAAGAAGGTTCGGACGCCGTCATCTTCAACAACGTCATCATGGCGAACACAGCGAACATGTTCGGCGGCGGAATCGCCTGCGACGGGTCCCCACCGACGGTCACGAGTTGTACCGTTGTGGATAACACGGCGACATTCGGCGGTGGCGGCATTTACAACGCGAACGGTACGTCCACAGTCGCGAACTGCATCCTCTGGGGCAACGGTTGGGAATTGTCAGGCATCTCGTTGCCGATGATTGGCTTCTCGAACATCGAGGACGGCAACTTCCGCGGCCAGCGTGGAAACGTCTCCGCCGACCCCGAGTTCATCAAGGGAGTCTTCAGCGGATTGTACTTGGCTGACAATAGCCCCTGCGTGAACGCGGGAAGTGCATCGGCGTTCGCGTTGGGCCTTGAGGATAAGACCACCCGCCTCGACGGCAAGCCGGATTCCGGCACGGCGGACATCGGTTTCCATTATTCGGCGTCAGATGTCGTTCGTGTGGTCGGCACCGCGAGTGACCCGGCGACCGGTGGGGTCATCATTTACTGGACCTCGAAGGTCGGGAAGAGCTATCAGGTACACTACGCGGACGGCCTCGGTCCCGCGGCAGCCTGGAAGCCTCTCGGCGACCCCATGTCCGGGACGGGGAGCGTCATGAGCCTGAAAGACACCGGAGGCGCGGGCCGTCCCGCTCCCATTGGAGGCCCCGTTAAGCAAAGGTTCTACCGCGTCGAGGAGAAGTAACCGGTCACAGAATCCCGGTGGCGGCTCGCATAACCCACACAGAGCGCACGGCCCCCTCGAGAAACAGAAAGAGCCACAGGCGCACCAGATGCTCCTGCGGCTCTTCTCTCTACTCGCGGAATGGTGAAGAAGCGCGGACTACTCGTTGTACCTCCCGCTGCTCCCGGGGACACCGCCGGGGACCGCCGTCACTCGAGTCAGAACGACCTGTCCTGTCAAGCCGATGCTGACGTTCTCGTAGCCGGCGGTAATAATGACAACGTTCTGGGTGAGCGTCACCGTGATTTCCACGGACCCGACCAGGGAGAGGTTGTCATTAACGGTGTTCTGACCATTGAGGGTCACATCCCCTCGCCAGACGAATACCGTCGTCCCGCCGGTGCCGCTTCTCTCCTCCCGGATAGCGTTGGCGAGGGTCCCCGACCAGGTCCCGCCGCCGTTGTCGGCAGCGGTGAGGCTGTTCCCGCTCTGGTAAATCGTAAACAGGTTGAACCCGAACGTGTCCGGGACAGCCGAGTACGTGCCCGCGATGTCGAGGCTCGCGGAGCCGCCAGCCGCGCCCTTCTGTCCGGCGAAGAAATTGTCGCCCCCGTCATTGCACCCGAACAGCACAAGCAACATCGCACTCAGAACGGCAATCGGAAAGAATCTCGTGACCATTGTGTCCTCCGTGGCATGAAGCCGGCGCCGGGGCCGGTCTTGGTTTCAGGCTACTGCCCTTGCACTCTTGTTACTTACCACAGGTCACCCTTTCAGGCAAGTCAAAAAGATTCGCGTGGGGAACCCCTCAGGTATGGACGGGTTGCAGCCGCCCTTCGCTCTGTTCTTGACAGGCGCACGGGGAAATCCGAAAATGGAGGCAGAAGTGACTCTCAGGAAAGGGAAACACCGTATGACCTCGTGGACGAAGGATGAACTATGAAGGTACCGCTGGAGATGACGTTTCGAGGCGTTGAGGAAACGGACGAAATCAAGGACCTCATCGCAAAGAAGGTTACGAAGCTTGAAGAGATTTGCGATTACATCATCCGCTGCCGCGTAGCGGTGGAAGTCCCGCATCATCATCAACGCTCGGGGAATCCATACCGAGTGGTCGTCGAGATCAAAGTTCCGCATCGCCATGACATAATAGTCCGCAGAGAGTCCGGCCAGGGGGATATGCACGAACCGCTCCCGTCCGTCTTGCGGAGGGCATTTGAGGCCGCGCGACGGGAGCTTCAGGAACTGGTTGACCGACAGCACGGTCTCGTCAAGAGTCATCTCGAGGAGCCCCCGATGGCATTCGTGGCCAGCCTCTTTCCAGAAGACGGCTACGGCTTCTTGGAAACTCCGGACGGTCGGGAGATTTACTTCCATCGAAACAGCGTTTTGAACGAAGACTTCCAGCGGCTGGAAGTCGGCGCCCGCGTCCGATTCGTCGAGGAAGCCGGAGAAAACGGCCCTCAGGCTAGCACTGTGCAGCTCCTTAAGAGAACTCAGCCATCGGCTCCTTGAGTGACATCCTTTGGTCCTCGTCGTCCATTTCCCTATTCGGAGCCCGTTCGTAGGGCTCGAGGCCGGATTTCGGATTTGCCCATAGCCGTTCGACATGAGCCCAACAGCCAGGATTGGACAGGGTAGCAGGACGGACGGGACGATGACCCTGTAAATCCTGTCGAAAGCTAATACAGCCGCACCCGGCAAAACCCTTGACCTCTGACGGAACGGGTTGTACATTTAAGTGTGGAGACAATCTCGGCGACGTGGGGCATGGACTGCCGATTCTGCTGCCGCCCTTGTCGTTCAAGGAATCAAACAATTCCAAAGAGGTTCCCTAATGGACTCGAGTACGAAAACTGTTGTCACCCTCGTTCTTCTTGTGGGGGTCATCGCGGCGGCCTCCTACTTCGCCGTGAGGCGGAGCAAACCCGATGAGGAGAAGTTGGGGTACACGGCTGTTCTGATGTGCGCCAACCCGGACTGCAAAAGGCAGTATGAGGGACGGATTGTCGCGGGGACTCCACCTCCCTTTGTCTGCAAACACTGCGGCAAGAAGACAGCCTATCGCGCGATGAAGTGTCTTGATTGCAGTGGGATATTCCCTCTCGTCGTTCAGGAAGACCCGACAAAGCCGGAGTCAGAGGAGATTCGCACTCAGGAATGCCCCGAATGCGGAAGCCGCTACTTCGAGATTGTCCCTACCAAGGCGGAGCAGAAAGAAGCCGAAAAGGAACCGCGCGCGACAGAAGAGTAGCCTGTAGAGAACGTGCGCGTGCGGAGTGTAGCCTCCCCCTGCTGGGAGAAATCGCGTGGAAATCACCGGCAAAACGCAAGTCGTCGGCTTATTTGGCTATCCCGTCCGCCATACGGCGTCCCCCGCTTTTCAGAACGCTGGCTTTTCGGCGGCAGGGCTGGATTGGGTTTACATTCCCTTTGAGGTTCACCCGGACAGCCTGAGTTGCGCGATTGAAGGCGTTGTCGCCCTCGGCTTTCGCGGCGTCAATCTGACCATTCCGCACAAGCAGGCGGTTGTCCCGCATCTTGATGAACTTTCCCCTGAAGCCAAGATCATCGGAGCTGTAAACACGATTGACATCCGCGACGGGCGACTGAAAGGGTATAACACCGACGGGACGGGCTTCGTTCGTTCAATCCGAGATGAGAGCGGAGTTGACCTCTCGGGCCTGTCCGTTTTCGTCATGGGGGCCGGGGGAGCCGGGCGCGCCGTGGCGGTGCAGTGCGCCCTCGACGGGGCACGCGATATCCTTGTCTGCGATTGCGATGAGAGCCGTTCGCAGTCGGTTCATTCTCTGATTAACTCGCAAATCGCTTCCCGACCGGCGCGATTTGTCCCCCATACCCAACATGCGATGCGCGACGGCGTCCGCCAGTGCGACCTCTTTGTGGATGCGACGCCGCTCGGGATGAAGCCGGGCGAGCCAATGAGCATTGACCCGGACTGGCTCAGTCCTTCCACCTTCGTGTATGACCTCGTTTACGATCCTCCGGAGACGCCGTTGCTCCGAAGGGCAAAAGAACGCGGCTGCCGGACGCAAAACGGCATAGGGATGCTCCTGTACCAGGGATGCATCGCCTTTGAAATCTGGACGGGTCTTGCGGCGCCCGTGGAAGAAATGAGAAAGGCACTGGAGCAAGCGGTCTTCCGTAAACGTTAGCGAAATGGAGACTTTTCTCTCAAACAGGAAAGGGATTCAGTGACTCTGGAGGCTCTCCTGATTGTTCTCGGGTTCATCCTCGGCGCCGTTTGCGGCAGTTTCTTCAACGTCCTGATTTATCGCCTCCCGGTCGGACAGTCTATTGTCATGCCGCCGTCGCACTGCATGAAGTGCGGCGAACCCATTAAGTGGTACGACAATATCCCCCTCATTAGCTTCATTGCCCTAGGCGGACGCTGCCGCGCCTGCAAGGAACCCTATTCCTTCCGCTACTTCGTCGTGGAGCTTCTCACCGCGTTGCTCTTTGCACTGGTCGTGTCGAAGTATGTGGAGGTCACCACCCAAGAGTCGGTTCTCAAAGGAGTGGGCTTGACGTTGTTTCACTTCTTCTTCGTCGGGGGAATGATTGTCTCCGCGTTCACCGACCTCGACCACCATATTATCCCCAATGAGGCCACGTATCCGGGCATTCCGTTAGGCCTTCTGGCATCGTTCCTGTTCCCCTCAATGATGGGATTGGAGGAGTCTGCCCACTGGCGGTCGCTTCTCTATTCCTGCCTGTCCGCGGTAGGCGCCGGCGGTTCGCTGTTCATCATCGGGGAACTCGTCAGACTTGCCTTGAAGCCTCAGACCATCGTCTCACCTATCGCCGGGGAATTCTTCTCCCGTTCCTTGCCTGACTCTCCTTCCGGTGTTCAGGAGGGGCAGGTGGTTGATGTGACCGACACCGTCGGCGTGGTCCGGTCTGAGGGTGAGGAAAAGGAAGTCCCCGCGGACTTTTTCGGGACGATAACGAAGGTCCTGGTGAAGAGCGGCGAGCGCGTCGAAGCCGGTCAGCCACTATTCTATGTCAAGAAGGAAGCCCTCGGGCTTGGTGACGTCAAGATTCTTGCAGTCATCGGGGCGTTTTTAGGCTGGAAACTCGCGATACTCACCGTCCTCTTGTCGTCCCTCGTTGGTCTTCTCGCCCACGTTCTCATCGTGATCGCGAGGAAGAGCGAGTGGCACGCGGAAATCCCCTTCGGCCTTTACATCGTCCCCGCGTCAATTATCAGCTATTTCTGGGGCAACGCCCTTATCAACTGGTACATCTCAATAGCCCTGCGCTGATTCACGCGCTAATCGCTGCCCCCTGCGTGCTGGATCAATTCCTTATCCTTTGCGTCGTTCGCTGTTGTGTTCCCGCAGGATTCGCTCGATGAGCTTTGTCGTTGACCTTTGCGGCCACCTTTTGAGGCGGACGGCTTTTCCGCCACGCGCTTCAACGATCTCTTTCCCCACAATCTCGTCGTCCCGATAATCGCCTCCTTTTGCCAGGACATCCGGCAGAACCTCTCGGAGAATCCTATGAGGCGTCTCCTCGCTGAAGAACGTCACGTAGTCCACGCACTCGAGGGCCGCTAACATCTCCGCCCTGTCTCTCTGCGGAACAATCGGCCGAGAGGGCCCCTTGATTTTCCTCACCGATGCATCTGTGTTTATCGCCACAATGAGCACATCCCCGTGGCTCCTGGCCTCTTGAAGACACCGAACGTGGTGGACCTGGATCAAATCAAAACATCCGTTCGTGAAGACGACCTTTTCCCCTCTTGCCTTCAGTCGAGATACAACTGCCCTTAGCTTAGACCGCGGAATGATTTTCTTCGAACTGCCGGAGTCGGGCATGAGAACGCCTTTTCATTCTGGCCGAACATCTCCGAAGCAACCGTGGGCGAGCGGTTCTCCCATCGGAACGAGGATGACCCGTGATGCGCGCTTCCAGCCTGCCCCAATGGGCTAACCGAAGAAGATGCGGGCGGCGTCAAAGTCCTTCGGGTCAACAGTGCTCAACTGACCAACCGCCTCTTCAAGGTCCACGGCGATAAATTTGGTCCCGCGGAGGCTCACCATTTTGCCAAATTGACCGGCGTCCGCAAGCTCAACCGCCTTGGCGCCAAACCACAAGCCAAGCCATCTGTCGTAAGCCGTCGGCGAGCCTCCTCTCTGCAAGTGACCGAGCACCACCGTTCGCGTTTCGTATCCGGTCCTTTGCTCGATCTCCTTGGCGATAATGTCCGCAAGTCCGCCGAGGCGGACATGCCCGAATTCATCCTTGGGCACGTCTTTCGTCACAAAGTCCCCGCCAATTGTCGCGCCTTCTGCCACGGCGACAATGCTGAAGTCCCGGCCCCGCTTATGGCGGCCCGTGATGATGTTGCAGACTTCTTCCATCGTCATCTGCACTTCGGGAATCATGATGACATCGGCGCCCCCGGCGAGACCCGCGTACATCGCGATCCATCCGGCGTGCCGTCCCATGACCTCCACAACAAGGACTCTGTCGTGAGACTCCGCGGTCGTGTGCAATCGGTCAATCGCTTCCATGGCGATGTTCACTGCGGTATCAAACCCAAACGTTCTATCCGTGCCGGAGAGGTCGTTATCAATTGTCTTCGGAACGCCAATGGTTTTGAGTCCCGCCTGAAACAACTTGTGGGCGGCTCCGAGTGTGTCATCTCCCCCCACGCAGATCAATCCATCGAGCTTCAGTTCCGCGTAGTTCTTCTTGACCTTCTCCATGTACTCTTTCGTCTTGCAGGGATTGGTCCGCGACGTCTTCAGAATCGTTCCGCCCCTGTGGACAATCCCCGAAACCGCCTCGCGATCGAGGGAGACTGTGTCCTTCTCGAGCATTCCAGCCCATCCCCGTCGAATCCCAATGATTTTGTGATTCAGCGAGGCGGCCTTTCGAACAACCCCCACGAGCACTGCGTTCAAGCCAGGGCAATCTCCCCCGCCAGTCAAAACACCAAACGTCTTCATTCTTTCGACTCTGCTCTCCTTCTGTCTTGTTGTTTCACCAAAAAGCCAAGAGCCTCCTTCGGCACCCGGTTCGGCGCCGGAACTCTTGACTGCCCGTTTCTTTCACCTCTCTTCTGTGCTGCTGCGCGAGGGGTGGTCCTCCTCGCCGCGAAACGTTTTTCTACTGGTTCTCCTCTTCGGAGACGGCTGTTTCTTTCTCCGCCGGTTCCTTTTCGGGAGCGGTTTGCCGGCTGACGGTCCTCATCACCAGCACCTTCACCTGGTGCACGTTTGCCAGCCCAAAGAAATCCTGAATCTGGTTCTTGATTGTCTTCTGAATCTTCGCCGTCGTGGACTGGATATTCTTATCATCCCATAGCACCACCTTCAGTTCGACGCTCACGCCGTCATCCCGCGGTTCAACGGTCGGAATCGCGTCTTTCACCTCCCAGAACGAGCTCGAGACCCTTTTCACGAAATCCTCAATCGCGCTGACGGCAATGACCACCTCGCCTTCCGCGCTGTCAAAGGCGATGCAATCCTCCTTCTTGCTCGCCAGATACTGGGAGGCGATGAACACCAATCCGATGACCATCGCCACCACCCCCACGAATCTTCCCCAGAAGCTCTGGATGAAGCCGTCAATGCTGACCACCTTGAATGTCGCTTTCGAGGCGATCACAAAGAAGGCGCCCCCAACAAGGAAAACGAGGGTGAACAAAATGACGCAGCACAACGAGATTATCTTGAAGACGTTGCTGAAGGTGTTCATGCGCCTTCCTCCATGGTTGGTTTGGTTTCCGAAGGGGGTTCGACTTTCTCCAGGCGGGCCAGCTCCTCTACACGCGGCTGTACGGTCTCCGGCAGGCGCATTCCTTGCACCGAGACGTTCACCGCCCGGACATACATGCCGGTTATCTCCTCCACAGCTTCGCGTATCTTCGTCTGGACTTGCGCCGCCACTTCAGGGATTTTGGTGCCGTAGTTCATGATTACCGCCACGTCAATCACAACCTCCTGGTCGCTCGCTTCCACCTTGATTCCCTTGCTGGCTCCCTTCCGTCCTAAGATTCCGCTCACAATGCCGCCCGGCACGGAAGCAACCCCCTGAATCTCTGATAGGACCGTTGCCGCAATGGTTGCGATCACATCGTCGCTGATTCTCGTACTATCATCGTGGTTCGCTTCCTGGATTTCCGGCATCTCGTATTTGTCTTCGTCCCTGTCGGCCATGGTTTCGTTCTCCTCCGTTTTCCCGTTCCGAACCTACTCGAAGAGCTCTTCTACCAGATTCATCGGGTAGTCCCCTCTCAGGAATCGGCTGTCGTCAACAATTCGCCGGTGAAAGGGGATTGTCGTCGGGACGCCCTGAATGATCATCTCGTCGAGCGCGCGTCTCATGGTGTTGATGGCCTCCATGCGGTCTCGTCCGAAGGTGATCACTTTCGCCAGGAGCGAATCGTAGAAACTCGGTACGACGTACCCTGAATAAAGGTGGCTGTCCACCCTCACATTCGGTCCCCCTGGCGGGACATACAGACTCACCCGCCCCCCCTGCGGCACAAACCCCCGGTCCGGGTCCTCCGCGTTGATCCGGCACTCGATTGCGGCGCCCCGCGGACGCACGCTCTTCTGGTCCACACTCAGCGGCTCGCCGAAAGCCACCCTCAACTGCTCCTTGATGATGTCAACGCCGGTGACCATCTCCGTCACTGTGTGTTCCACCTGCACGCGGGTGTTCATCTCGATGAAATAGAAGTTATTGTCCTTGTCCACAAGAAACTCGATGGTTCCCGCGTTCACGTACTTGGATTCCTGGGCGAGCCTCACAGCCATCCGGCACATCTTTTTCTGGATGTCATCCGAAATCGCGGGCGAAGGCGACTCCTCCAGCAGTTTTTGGTGCCGCCGCTGAATTGTGCAGTCACGCTCTCCCAGGTGGATCACATTGCCCTTTGTGTCCGCGAGAATCTGGACCTCCACGTGTCTGGGGTGTTCCAGGTATTTCTCAATGTACACGTCCGGGCGGCCAAAGGCTGCTTCGGCTTCGGTCTGGGCTGTGGCAAACGCGCTGACCATCGCCAGGTCGTTGTGCGCGATTCTCATCCCTCGCCCGCCTCCACCTGCCACCGCTTTCACAATCACCGGATAACCGACCTCTTGGACGACCTTCAGCGCCTCGTTCTTATCCTTGACGATTCCCTCGCTCCCCGGCACCACCGGCACACCAGCTTTCTTCGCCAGTTGCCTCGCCTGCACCTTGTCGCCCATCCTGAGAATGGACTCCGAATTCGGCCCGATGAATTTGATGTGGCAGCTCTCGCAAATCTCCGCGAAATGCGCGTCTTCCGCCAGGAAACCGTACCCGGGGTGGATCGCCTCCACGTTGGCAATCTCTGCCGCTGTGATGATCGCGGGGATGTGCAGGTAGCTCTCCGAGCTGGGGCTGTTCCCGATGCAGATCGCATCGTCCGCAAGGCGCACGTGCATGGAGTCCCGGTCCGCCTTCGAGTAAACCGCGACCGTTTTCACCCCGAGCTCCTTGCAAGCCCGGATGATGCGGACGGCTATCTCTCCTCTGTTTGCGATGAGCACCGTTTCAAACACGATTCAGTCCTTCCTGATTCGAAAGAGCGCCTGCCCGTACTCCACCGGCTCCGCGTTGCTGACCAGGATTTCCACGACCGTTCCGCTGACATCCGCGGGTATTTCGTTCATTACTTTCATCGCTTCAATGATGCACACGATGTCGGTCGGTTCGACTCTCTGTCCTACGGTTACATACGGCGGCGAGTCGGGAGATGCCGACGCGTAGAATGTCCCCACCATCGGGGAGGTGATTAGCACGGTGTCGTCCTCTGTCGTCGGCAGATGCGCCCCCGGCGCCGCAGCCAACGTGCCCTGCGCCGCCCCCGCGGGAAACGGAGACGTCGGAGCTATCACCGTCGGCTGCCCGCCTTTTTTCAGCGCAATCCGGAAACCCTCTTTCTCCAACTCGAACTCGACGAGGTTATTGTCCTCCATCAGTTTGATGAACTTCTGTATCTCCTCCAGGTCTATTTCCATTATGTCGTCTCCAGCTCGTATTCGAGCGACTGGTTCGCGTGTCCATCTCTCAGTCGCATCTTCTCCTTGTTACAACCAGGAACGCGGGCTTCTCGGATAACTCGAAAGCACCTCACATCCTTTTTCGGTCACCAGAACGTCGTCTTCGATCCTTACTCCGCCCCAGCCCGGGAGGTAAATCCCCGGCTCAATCGTAAAGACCATTCCCTTGCGGCATCGCCCCTCGCTTTTGCGGGCGAGACGCGGCAGCTCATGCACCCTCAAACCGATCCCGTGCCCGAGCCCGTGCCCAAACCTGTCACCGTACCCCGCTCTGGAAATCACGCTGCGAGCAGCCTCATCTATCGCCCGGAACGCCGCCCCCGGCTTCACCCACTCGATTGCCGCCTGCTGCGCCTCCAGCACAATGCTATAAATCTCTCGCTCTTTCGCACTCATGCTACGGGAGAGCCACGTCCGTGTCAAGTCGGCATGATACCCCTCTAACGATGCCCCGAGGTCAATAAGTACCATGTCGGTCGCCTTCAGTTTTCGGTTTGTGCTGGCGTAATGCGGCATCGAGCACCCCTTCCCGAAGGCGACAGTCGGACTGAAACCCGTCTCACCCCCTCCGTTGAGCTTGAAAAAGACCTCCAACTCCGTCGCCAGGTCCCTCTCGCTGGTCCCCGGCTCGAGGAACCCCTGAATGTGCCGCAGCGCCCTCTCCGTCAGACGGACAGCCTTCCGAATGCGGGCGATTTCCTCGTCGTCCTTGACCATGCGCAGCTTCTCGACCGTATCCTTGAGCGGGCGAACCTTTCTTTCCCCGATTTTCTCCGCCAGGCGCTGATAGTCAGAGTAGGGGAGGGTCTTCGCTTCAAAACCGAGCCGCCGGACCTTTCTTTTCCGCATTTCCCTCTGCACATCATCCATGTGGTCCTGAGAGACCTTCATAACCTCGTCCGCGCAGACCGCCTTCTCCGCTGTTTCAATGTACCGGAAATCGGTCAGAAAAACTGTGTCTTTCAGAGTTACAAGCAGCAGGCCGAAAGAACCCCCGAAGCCGGACAGGTAGCGGATATTCGTGAGGTCGGTCACGAGAATCCCGTCCACCTTTTCGTCCTTCAATGCCTTTCGCAACCGACGGATTCTCTTATCGAACGACGAACCCTTCAACGTCATGACTTGCTCACTGTCCTTCTTTGCCAACTTCTCGCTCTTTTTTCCCGAACGACTCCACCGCGGCCTGCAACGCCAGGTAGTAACTCGCCTCTCCGAATCCGGAGATCGTCCCCGCCACAACATCCGAGATCAGCGATCTGTGACGAAACTCCTCTCTTCTCGCCGGGTTGGAGAGATGCACCTCGATCGCCGGAACCCCAGCCGCTAACAACGCGTCCCGAATCGCCACACTCGTGTGCGTGTACGCCGCCGGGTTAATCACCAGTGCGTCGAACTGCCCCTTGGCCTTCTGAATCCTTTCGACAAGTTCCCCCTCGTGGTTCGATTGGAAAAACACGATCTCCGCGCCCTTCTCCCTCGCGAGGTCGCGGATTCGGTCGTTAATCTGGTCAAGGGTCTTCTGTCCGTAGATCGAAGGTTCCCTTTCTCCTAACAGATTCAAGTTCGGACCATTGATGAACAAAATGCGCATCGGATTCCCCCTTTCATCGGAAGGTTCGCCCTTTTTGTTCGGCGATTCACTGCTATTATACCTCTTAGCCGCTATCTGTAAAGCTCATTCGCTTAATGTCAAACAGTGCCCATGCAGGAGCCTTGTCTCACCGCGCCGCCAAGAATCGGGTTGACAAACCTTCCATCTTCCCGTTGAATTCGTACAGGCATCGCCCTATGGCCACATGACGAAACAGAAACATGGATACTTTCTCGTCACCGAGAAGAAGGGAATTCGATTCGCATGAAGCTTTTGATCAGGAAAAAGATTCTGCAAGGACATAACGAGATTCTCCCACCGGATGATTCGCGGATGGGGTATCTGAGCTTTTCCTTGATTTCACTTCTGCGGGGAGAGAGTTACAAAAGCAAGCTTGAAGAGCGCGAGGCAGTCTTCGTCATCCTCAAGGGGAAATGCAACTTCGAGGTCGCCTCCGCCTCTTACGCCGGAATTGGCGGACGCTCGAACGTCTTTGACGAAAGAGGCTACTCCGTTTACGCCCCGACGGGAGCGGCATATCGGATTGAGGCATTGACGAACCTCGAAGTTGCGGTTTGCATGTCGAAGGCGCATGCAGAGAAAGCACCGCGCCTCATCACACCGGATCAGGTGAAAGAACGAGTCGTCGGAAAGGGCAACTGGCAAAGGAGCGTCTTCGACATCGTGGACAACTCTGTGGATGCCTGTCGCCTGCTGGTTGGCGAAACCATCAACCCGCCTGGGAACTGGTCTTCCGCTCCTCCCCACAGGCACGATGTGGACAACCTCCCCGAAGAGTCGAACTTAGAAGAAGCATACTTCTTCCGCGTTGACCCGCCCCAGGGCTTCGGCGTCATGAGGATTTATACCGAAGACAGAAGGATTGACGAGACCTATTCCGTCGAGAACAATGACCTCGTCCTCATTCCCGAAGGTTATCACCCCGTCGCAGCGCTTGCCGGATACCGCCTCTACTACCTCTGGATGCTCGCCGGCGAAAAACGCGTCCTCAAGCCCCACGACGACCCTCACCACTCCTGGCTCAAGGGCTGAGGGCTGGTGTCCGCGGGGATCCGGCAAGGGCTCACCCTCTGCCTTGGCGGCTTCTCGGTTTGGCGCGCAGAGCGAAAGGATCCGAGCGGCAGCCACGGGAGCTCAATGCCTCAAGTCGGCTCTCACAAGAACGCGCTGCGCCATGCGTTGCACTTGTCGCAAGGCGTTAGACCCTTCACCTGCCAAGCAATCTCGCGCGTCTCGCAATAACGCCGCTTGTCCTTGGGGATGGCGTTGACTTCAGCGCAATCCGGCGAGTGGAAACTGGCGCCCCCATCCGCATAAACGTACCCGACGGCCTCAGCATCTATCTTGAGTTTCACCCCTGCGGCGCGCTGTACGACAGCAATATTGACGTCGGCTGACACTTTCATCTTGAGCCTCGTTTTTCTCAAGAGGTCCTTATCGTTGCCGCAGAGCTCGAGATCCCTGAGACGCCTTTCATGCTCGCCCGGGTCTCGCACCGGCTCCCCCAGCCATTGTTCGATCTCTTGAAGGCTCGGTGTTTCAAACGAAAACATCAGCGAGCCACTATCGTGTGTGATATCCCCGATTGCCAAGAACGCGGCGACATCCATGATGGAGACGGATCTCGCATCAGCGTGCGGCCATGCGAAGACAGCCATGCCTTCAAATTCACATACCCATTCCGGGCACAAGGCCATGTGCTCAGGGGGCTTCCTTTCCCCCTCAGGCACATTCGTCAGGACCCTATGGAAGCGGTCGTCTTGGGGGACAAAAACGGCGTCTGGCGCGAAACCCTCTTTCTTAAGGTCGGCGGAGGCTGTGCGGATCAGTTCCTGGATCGCGGCCAGAGACACGATCGCTCCTTTCTGGACGGGCTGGCTCTCGGCCCATGAGGCATGGATGACCGTCTCCCACTGAGCGAGCCCCTCCCCGATTGATTCGCCTGCAAGCGAACCTCCCAGCGGTAGGTCTACAAACAAGGCTTTGTCCTCGATCCAAGGCCCAAACGATGGACGGAGCGTGGAACAATACATGGGCTCCCGCACGCACCCGGCGGCCGCGCGCCTGATAAGGTTGGCGATACGGCGCTCGTTGGCGTAGCCCCGCAAGCACGCATCCTTGAAGGGGACTATCCTCGCTGGCGAGAGCTGCGCCTCTGCTATGTCGCGGACCCACTTTCTCTCGCCCCAGTCCAGTAAACCCTGCAGGCTCTGCGTGAGGGCCTTCTCCGCGCAGGAAAGATCCACCCCTTCGAGGAACCAACCGTACCGCTGCCATGAGCCGAGGACGTCCTTGAGCACCCCTTGCAGGCCGTCGAAATCACGCTTCCTGAACGCATGGAGGGGCCGAACCCTCGCCGGATCGAGTGGACTGTGGTCCGCAGCAGCCCTCTTCAAGGCGACGCAGACCCAGAATCGGAGCATCCACTCATCGGGCTTGGTTCCCCAGCCGACGTAGATACGCCCTGTCACCGGCGCTTTGAGTTCCCAGCCGGCATAACCCAGAGCCGTGTCGGCCCCGTCAAGCGGTTCGTTCTCGGCCTGCCGAAACAGGTATGACTCAACAAGGTTGACGAGGGACCCAAGTCGCGACATGGCCGTTTCCAAGAGCGGCTTTGCCCGGTCCTGACCCATTTTGCTTCCTGATACGAGGTGCGCGACCCAGGCCCCCGCCGCCCATGTCGCGAGCTTCCCCCAGTCGCGAACTCTCAACGAAGCATGCAGGAACTCAACGGCCATCTGTTGTTGCGCAAACTGCGCGTGGGACAGAGAGGCGCCCCTGTAGAGCTGGAGGGTTCTTGAGGCCATCTCAAACTGGGGGCGCGGGTCGAGACGGATGGCCATTTCGATGGCCGAGTTGATGTAGTCAAGCATCGCGTCCCACCCCTCCGCGTCCCCAGTCTCACCAGCGGCCCTTGCAGTAGCGAGCCCACAGGCGACAAAAGATCTGACAAAGGGCTCAACCTTTTCCAAGGCTTGGGAGGATCTACCCGCCCGAACGACCCCCATGCCCAACACCAACTCGGATATGCTCCTGAATCGTTCGGGAACGATTTGACGGACGTCCCGACCAAGCCCCTGCCATTGCGCGCCGACGCGGTACAATCGAGCCAGCTGGACGAGCGCATCCCTGAAGTAGTCGGCGGTGCCGAACTCCAGTGCTACGTCACCGAGCCGCTCGAGGAACATCGACACTTCCTCCAGGCACGATCGATCTGAGTCCGCAACCGCGCTTTCAACCAGGCTTGAAAATGCTATCGACTCAAGGCCGGGCGGGCGGTAGCCAGGCGCGGCATAGGCGAGCGTCTTTGCTGCGTCCGGCAGGTCTTCCAAGCGTCTGAGTACCTGGAGGTACTTGCGGACGACGGCCTCGAAGGCCCGGAAGGCGTCCTGCAGACCGATTGAATCTCGCTGCAACAAAAGGGCCTTCAGCATGCGATGAATGTCCTGCCATCCTCCGCTCCTCTGACGGCGTTGTCTTGTTCGGACGATGAATACATGCTGGACGCGGGCAGCCAGTTCATCGTCCACGCGGCTGCCAGCAGCGGTGAACGCGACCCTGCTCGCCTCCTCGCTAACCTCCCTGGCCCATGTGGCGGCAAGCACCGGCACCGACCCGGGATGCCGCGCGATCAGCAATGGGGCGATATCGGCGAGCGCGCGGAGGTCAACATCGGCTACCCAACCATCGTTGGCCAGCGAGTACTCCGTCTCAATGCCCGTGTCCGCCCTATGGAAGGGCAGGAACCGCAGGCCGAGTTTCTCAGCCTCTTGTTGCAGCACATGGTCCGCTATGCTGCTTCGAACCGCTTCGATCAAGGAAAGAGCCAGTTGGCTCTGGAGCTCCAGCTCCAGAAGCTCCCGGGCTGCGAGCGAGCGAGCCTCCGCAATGCCTTTGTAGGCCAGGGCCATGAGCGCTGTCAGGGAAACGAGCGACTCGATGGACAAGGCCATCGCGCAGCCGTTCAAGAAGGCCGCATCCCGTGACGGCGCGAGTAATAGGGCTGAGAGTGAAGAAGCGACGGTGCCGAGCGACAGTCCTAAGGTCCAGACGTATCCGTGCCTTAGCGCAAACACGGGGAGCAGCGCCGCACCTCCTGGCAGGCTTGGGCAGTGGATGCGGAGCGCAAGGACCAATACCGCGATGAGGATGCCGGCCAGCGCTGCCACGGCCCCGGCGCAGGCCGTGGCGAAGGCTGTGAGTTGGCCAGAGCCGAAGCCGCCTCCTAACACTTTCAGCCTCAACACTGAAAACGCGCCGCCACAGAGACCCAGGAACAGAACTGGGGCCAAGAACGGCCCCACAAGGTCGTGCGCCAGCGCCGGTGATCGCCTCAGTTCGATCTCCCGGGCAAGCACCGACCTGTACGGCGCGAGCTCCTGCTTCAGGCGCGCGCTGAGCCAGCGGGACGGCCAGAGCATCCGCGACAGCCAGTGCGGGCGAGCGTAGTGCGTTTCCTCTGAGATCGGTATCCACATCGATTGACGCCCCCTCTTTCACCGCTATGATAGCAGAGCAGGCCTGTTTCCCCAACGAAAAAACAGGTCAAGCACGCCGATCCCGTTTTGCGTGCACGTCAGCTGTGCCCGCCGGCCTCCCACGCCCCACCTCGCCAGTGAGCAACAGCCTTTAGCGGCCCCCGCCACACCTCGAACCGTCAATCGTAGTAAATCGTGAGGTTGTGCTCTAATGTGGCCTTGTTGCACTTCGGGCAGTGTTTCAGGTCCTCGATTTTCTCGATGGGGAGGAACGGGTTCTGGCATTTTGGGCACCTGTAAAGAAGCATGGCCTGTCCCGTAGTGGGGTTCCACACTTTGAGCGGCTCCGGCTTTTTCTGCTCTCTGTTCCATGAAAGAGAGACGAAGTCCTTGCAGTTGAGGCAGTAGCCGGTAAGTTGCTCAAACTGGAACCCCCCACCAATCCCGATGGATCCTTTGTAGTTGCAGTCCTTGTTCTTGCAGACCAGGTCGTACTGAGACCCAGCCAGCACAGCCGCGAGTGGCAGCATACACGCCAATGCGATGACCAGAATGCGCTTTTTGTTTAGCATCACCTTCTCTCCTCTGAAGTAATTTCGAAGACCAGCGGCGACTCCTGCGTTTCGCCGGAAATCAGACTTTGCCCAATGCACGTTTACGCATTATATCTTTTTCCGGTCGAGGGCAGCGAGCGTTTCAACGAAAACGTGTCGCCATGCATGAGCGGGTGGTGTGGCTGACGAGTCGGGGTGGTCGTTGCAGCCGCGTGGGTCGCCGGACTGCTTTTGCTTGGCTTCACTGGCGCCGAGGCGCAACCTCTCGAGCGATGGATTCATTTGGTCCCGCTTCATACGCAGCCGGACCTCACGTCGCTTCGTGCTCAACATCTCCGCAACCTTATGGTAATATCCGTGCTATCGGACAGCTTGATACCGGGAACGCAGGGAAGCTTCATTTCGGAGACAGGAACATGGCTTTGAAAGGAAATTGCATCGTAGCTCAATCGGGTGGGCCGACGGCGGTGATTAACGCGTCGGCGTGCGGTGTCGTTCAGGAGGCAATGAAGCACAAGGAAATCGAGGGAATCTACGGCGCCATCAACGGCGTCCTCGGCATCCTCAACGAGGAGATTTTCGATTTCAGAGAGGAGTCGCCGGGTGATATCGAGGGGCTGAAGTACACCCCCTCCGCGGCGTTAGGGTCGTGTCGCTACAAGCTCAAGAGCCTGGAGGAGTCGCGCGAAGACTACGCCCGCATCATGGAGGTCTTCAAAGCGCACAACATCCGCTACTTCTTCTACATCGGCGGCAACGACTCGATGGATACTGCCGACAAAATCACGCGGCTGGCGAAGGAGATGGGTTACGAGATGCGGGTGATGGGGATTCCCAAGACCGTGGATAATGACCTGGCGTTCACGGACCATTGCCCTGGTTACGGCAGCATCGCAAAATACAACGCTGCCGCCGTCATGGAAGCCGGTCTCGACACCGACGCCATCTACACGTCGGACACCTGCACGATTTACGAAGCGATGGGAAGGAATGCAGGCTGGATCGCCGCCGCAACAGCCCTCGCCCGGAGACAAGAAGGCGATGCCCCTCACCTCATTTACATGCCGGAGACTCCTTTCACAATCGAGCAATTCGTTAAAGATTGCAGGGAAGTCCTGTCGAAATTCGGTCGCCTTTTCATCGTCGCGGGGGAGGGGCTGAAAGGCAAGGACGGCAAATACATCACCGCCGCCACAGGGGAATTCGCAAAAGATTCCTTCGGGCACGTCCAACTCGGCGGCGTGGCGGACGTTCTCAGGGAGATTGTTGAGAAACAAGTCAAGGTCAAGGCACGGTTCAACAAGTTGGGGACATGCCAGAGAGAGGCGATGCACTTCGCCTCGAAAACCGACAGGGACGAAGCGTACCTCTGCGGGCAAATGGCCGTCAAACATGCCGTCGAAGAGGACATCACCGGCAAGATGGTCAGCTTGGTTAGAGAGAGCGACGAGCCGTACAAGTGCACCACCGGCCTCGTCAATCTCGTGGATGTCGCCAACGCCGAAAAGCCTTTGCCTCGCGAATGCATAAACGAAGCCGGCAACTTCGTCACGGACGATTTCATCCGCTACGCCCGCCCCCTCATCCAGGGCGAAGTCGCCGTCCCCATCGAAAACGGTCTTCCCAACTACATCCGCCTGAAACGAAAACCAATTCCAAAAGAGTGCCCCCCCGAGCTAGAATTGCATCGCGGGGGCGTCGGCAAGCAGGTGGAGAAAATTGGAGGAAATAGCTATGAGGACCAAAAATTCTGATTCTATCTGGGAAGGCCGCGCGCCCAAGGGTGCAGGGAGCAGCTTTGCCCTCACGCTCGGGCTCGGTGCTTGCGTAATGGTGCTCTCGATTCATTCTGCGGGCGCGCAGCCGAACTACTGGCACTCTGACTGCTGGCTCCGCGTACAAAGCGGGTACCCCGTCAGCTTTCAGGGGTCAAATCCGGCTTTGGCCGAGATTCATGCGGAAATGCGCAATCTCGCGACCGAGTACAATGTTCCAGTCGAGATTATTGCCTCCGTCTGTTATCAAGAAAGCGGTGTTTACCAGTATGGGGGGGACGGTTTTCTTGTGCACAACCTGGGGGAGTGCCGCAAGCTTTACAGTGGGGAAAGCTCGAACGCCCCACCGGGCCTTGGCTTGATGCAGCTCACGGGGGACACCGCCGAACAGTTCGACCGTAACCGCCTAATCTCGGACTGGAAGCATAACCTTCGCGCGGGCGTGGAGGTTGTCCTCGGCAAGTATAACCATGCCCTCAGCTTTGACCCTCCTTGGATGCAGGATCTCGAGACGCAGCACAAGAATATTCTGGAGAACTGGTTTTACGCACTGGCGTTTTATAACGGGTACTACCCCGGGAACCCTTACCCTTACACGATCTACGCACTGATTGCGAGCCCGCCCGCGCGGATCGACGGGCTTTTCGCCACCGTCGCGGTTACGTGGCCCGAGACAGTGGTCGGCGGCTGGTCCTATGGGCAGCCCTTCGTAGCGACGCCGGGCGACGTCTGGTTCTCCCGGGACGGATCCCAGCACCATGGGGCGGTGCATCCCGGAACTGTTCCGGGGCCCACTGGGGTCTGGTACGTGGATGCCTCGCGGGCTGAATCTGGCGACGGGAGCTCATGGGTGACAGCCTTCAATAAAATTCAGGACGGGATAAACACCGCATCCGACGGCGACACGGTCATGGTCGCACAGGGGATTTACGTCGAGAACATCCACTTCAACGGCGAGAACACTGTTCTCCGGAGCACTGATCCGCTAAACCCGGATGTTGTCGCCAATACCATCATTGACGGGAATCAGGCCGGCTCGGTCGTGACGTTCGTCGGAACGGAGAACGAAGCCTGTGTTCTTTCTGGGTTCACCATCCGCAACGGCAAGTCACAATTCGGGGCCGGGGTCTGTGGTGCGACCGGGCCTCCGGGCACTCGCGCGACAATCGAGAACAATACAATAGCGGGCAACAGTGGGGGCTTTGCAGGTGGGGGCCTTGTGTGGTGCGATGGCGCGATCCGCAACAACATCATAACTGGAAACTCGGCGCAGACGGCCGCTGCGCTCGCCGATTGCAATGGGACAATCGAGCGGAACGTCATAGCTGCGAACTCGGCGAGTTCCATGGGTGGCGGCCTCGGCGGCTGCGACGGCTCAATTCAAAATAACACCATAACGCAAAACGCGGCCAGTCTTTACGGCGCGGCGCTTTGGGGTTGCTGCGGAACAATACAAAACAATACCATCGTGGGAAACCGGGCGGACATAGCGCCGGGGCTCTATCAATGCAAAGGGACGATTCACAACTGTATTATCTGGGGAAATAGGGCGGCGAACAGCATGCACCAGCTTGGTGACTCAAGCGTGCCCTTAGATTCATGCATCGAGAACTGGACCGGCGGTGGCGAGGGGAACATCATCCTAGACCCGCGATTCGTTGACCCGGATGGACCGGACGACGACCCCGAGACATACGAGGATAACGATTACCGTTTGGCTCCGGGGTCGCCCTGCATCAACGCGGGGCTGAACGAGCCCTGGATGTGGGAGGCGGTTGACTTAGACGGCAATCCGCGCATTGCTCACGGGAGGGTGGATATAGGTGCCTATGAGCATGGTTCCACGGCATTCATGCTACTGCGGCTCGTACCGGCGCCGGGCGGGGGAGGGGAACTGACGTGGGCAAGTGACCCGGAAGCCTCGTACGCGGTGTGGTCGCGCGCGAACCTCTCTGCCGGCCCCTGGACGCTCGAGTTCGCGGTAGACTCCCAGGGGCGCCTTACACGGTGGACCGATCCCGTCACTTCCGCACGCGCCAAGTTCTATCGAGTTGAACTCAGGTAGCGGGCCCCCGGTGCGACCAAACGCTGGGCGTCGGGGCCATGCGGAGCGAAATTCAGGACCGCGTAATAGTCGGCGTTGTTCATCTTATGTGTTGTCCCCGAATGGCAGGGGCACGGCTTGTTTCTCCCGGCGATGCTAAAAGACCCTTGGGAACACGATCGTTTCTCGGCCGCGGCTGCGATTTTGGCGTCCGCTGCAGGTATTGGCATAGGCCCTCGCAAAAAGGTCAAGAGATGAATTGGAACATATTCATAACAAGAGAGATACCGAAAGAAGCTATAGATTTGCTCAAAGCCAATTGCGACACGGTTGAGGTTCACGAAGGCGACAGCCTGCTGAGGAGGGAACAGCTTCTGGAAAAAGTTCGCGGGCGGGATAGCATCCTCTGTTGCCTGACGGAGAAGATTGACGCAGAGGTTCTCGCTGCCGCGTCCGGCGTGAAGGGGATTGCGAACATGGCCGTGGGCTACGACAACATAGACGTTAAAGCTGCGACAAAGCAAGGCATCCCTGTGTCGAACACCCCGGGCGTCCTGACGGATGCGACGGCGGACCTGGCATGGGCCTTGCTTTTTGCCGCGGCACGCCGTATAATACCCGCCGACAAGTACACCCGCGCCGGAGAGTTCAAGGCCTGGGGGCCGATGCTCTTCCTCGGAGCCGACGTGACCGGCAAGACCCTCGGCATCATTGGCGCCGGCCGAATCGGCACGGCTGTGGCGATGCGGTCAAGAGGCTTCGGGATGAGCGTGCTTTACTGCGACCCCGTCCGGAACGATTTTTTGGAAAAGGAACTCTCCGCCCGGCTCGTGTCGCTGGAGGAGCTTCTGAGGGAGGCAGATTTCGTCTCGCTCCATGTGAATCTGACTCCGGAAACCCGGCATCTGATCGGCGAACGGGAACTGGGCCTCATAAAGCCGACGGCGTATCTCATCAACACCTCGAGGGGGCCGGTCGTAGATGAGGAGGCGCTGGTGGGGGCCTTGCAGAAAAGGCAGATTGCCGGCGCTGGGATGGATGTTTACGAACAGGAACCCCGTTTAGCGCCCGGATTGGCGGAACTCGACAACGTCGTGCTCCTGCCGCACATCGGTTCCGCAACAATCGCGACGCGTACGAAAATGGCCTTGATAGCCGCCGATAACCTCCTGGCGATGCTGAGGGGGGAACCAGCTCCCAACTGCGTCAATCCGGAAGTGTACAAACGAGGCCCCAAAGGACACTCGGCGCTGCAAAGAACAACAACTGCGGAACATGCCTGATACGAGGAGGAAAGAAAGTATTCTCATGGCATCACTTGAATCCGAAGATAGAGTGCAGCAGATCAAACTGTATGATACAACGCTCAGGGACGGAAGCCAGTCCTCCGACATCAACTTCACTCTCGCCGAGAAGCTCGTCCTTCTCCGCGAGTTCGACGATTTCGGCTTCGACTACATCGAAGGCGGGTGGCCTCGCCCGAACTCCATAGACGAGGATTTCTTCCGCGAGGCAGCCAGGATTAAGCTGAAAAACTCCAAACTCGCGGCTTTTGGCTCGACGAAAAAGATTAAGGGAAAGCCGGAAGACGATGCTGTTCTTCGGTCTCTTGTGGAATCGGGCGTGCAGACGGCGACGATTTTCGGCAAGACCTGGCTGCATCACGTATCAAACCAGCTCAGAGCCACGCCCGAACAGAACCTCGAAGTGATTGATACGACGATCCGCTATTTGCACGATAATCCTGTCAATCCGATGCAGGAGGTCATTTACGACGCGGAACACTTTTTCGACGGGTATAAGGACGATCCGGAATACGCGTTGCGGACGCTCAAGCAAGCGGTTCTTGCCGGAGCGGATGCTGTAGTGCTCTGCGAGACAAACGGAGGCTGCATTCATTACGAAGTCGGGGAGATCGTCCGCCGGGTTAAGGAGTTCATGGAATCGGACGGGGAGATCAAGAAGGCCTCCGAGAATCATGAGGTGGTTCTTGGCATTCACACGCATAACGATAGCGGTCTTGCCGTGGCGAGCACCATCGAAGCGGTGAGGGCGGGGGCGACGCATGTCCAGGGCACGGTCAATGGGTTGGGCGAAAGGATTGGCAACGCGAACCTGAACACAATCATGGCGGTGCTCGCCCTGAAAACCTCCTACAAGCTGCCCAAGGCGGTTCGCCTGGAGAAGCTGACGGCGCTGAGCGAGAAAGTTTATCGCGTGGCGGGCTTGAGACCGAGAGAAGATCAACCTTTCTGCGGCGAAAAGGCTTTTGCCCACGACGGAGGCGTGCATGTGGATGCCGTATTGAAGGGCGCCAGTTATCAGCATATTGACCCCCTCGCCGTCGGCAACAAAATGCGAATTGTCCTTTCAACGAATTCCGGCAAGGCGAGCGTCATGGGGGTGGCGAGGATATTTGGCTACGAGGTGGACAAGGACGACCCGCGTCTTCAGGCTATGCTCGACGAGGTTCATCGCCAATGTGCGGAAGGATTCAACCTCGGACTCCTCGAGAATGAGCACGAGCTGTTAACCCTCAAGCATTTCGGCGAGATCAAGACGGACATCGAAATCCACCGCTGCGACGTCACCTCCCACTACGCCCAACACGAGGGCGACGTTGAGCACGACAACTCGTGCGTCCTGAAGGTCCGTCTGAACGGCAAAGAATACAAGGTCTTCGAGGACGATGAGAACGGGCCGGTCGCCATCAGTTTCAAGGCGGTGAGAGAAGCCCTACAGAAGGCCGGCCTCCCCACGAACTTCCGTCTCGTGAATTACGAGGTCGGTCTTCCCAAAAAATGGAACATCGGCGCCGAAGCCAAAATCCAGGTTTACATCACCTATGCCACGGATGATGGAGAGCTCATTACGACCTCCGGCTTTCACGAGGACATCGTGGTCGCCAGCCGCGAGTCGTTAATCAAATTAGTGCTTCTGCTTGCGAGTCGCCGGCGACGCCACGAGGGCGCTGGTCGCGACAAATAGGGCTGACAAGTCGTTGTAGCGCAAGCTTCCAGCTTGCAGGATGCAGGTAAGATGCCTGTGCTACAGCGGGGTGAGGGAGGCAGAAAAGAGAGCAAGGGAATGGCGAACATCAAAGGCATCGTGTTCGACCTCGACGACACCCTCTACGATTGCACGGACAGCCTTCGTGATGCTGCTCACTGGAGAGCCGCTCAGGCGATGGTCGAGGCGGGCCTCCCCCTGACCCTCGAGCGAGCATACCAGATGCAGATTCGCATGATGGAGGAGCATGGCCCCCGCTTCAAAGCCTTCGCCCGGATCGCGGAGATGTACGGCAAGGGCAATGACTTCGTCCACAAGGTCATGCGAGCTTACAATACCGACGAGGTCAGCGAGATTGCTGCGTTCCCCGACGTGATTCCCGCCCTCGGGAAGCTTCGCGCCATGGGGTTGAAGCTTTTTCTCGTCACCAGCGGCGTCTATGCAAGGCAGGAGAAGAAAATCAAATCTCTCGGCCTCGAAAGCGCTTTCGACCGCATCATTATTGACGATGATGATATGGGCATCACCAAGGAGGAGTGTTACGTTGACCTGATCGAGGAAAGCGGCCTGAAGCCGGAACAAATCCTCTGCGTGGGGGACCGGATTCACTCGGAAATCAGAATCTGCAACTCGCTTGGCATGCCCACCGTCCAGATGATGCACGGGCGATTCAAGTACCTCATTCCTTCGTCGGAACTCGAGCGCCCCGACTTCAAAATCCGCTCCATCTCCGAATTGCTGACTGTCCTCCAGGCAATCAAATTCAAAGGCAAAAGGACTAACCTCAAGGTCGTGACCATCGGAGGTGGAACCGGTCTGCCCTTCGTCCTCGAAGGCATGAAAAAATACTCCCAGGACCTCACCGCCATTGTCACGGTGACCGATTCGGGGCGAAGCTCCGGACGCCTTCGGCGAGACCTCGGGGTGCTTCCGCCCGGCGACATTCGCAACTGCCTCATCGCACTTTCCGAATCGGAGAAGCTCCTTCACGACCTTTTCAACTACCGGTTCGACCGCGGCGCCTTGAACGGAATGAATCTGGGCAATCTCTTCATCGCCGCCATGGCGAAAATCACGGGCAGTTTTGAACAGGCGATAAAGGAGACAAGCAGCATTCTCGCTATCCGCGGAAAGGTCCTCCCCTCCACACTCAGTGATACGCATATCTGCGCGCGCCTCCGAGACGGGACCGAACTCGAGGAAGAGTACAACGTCCGCCAGCCCGGAAAAGCCGCCATCGAGGAGGTTTATCTGAAGCCTGAAGACGCCGAAGCATTCGGGGAGGCGGTCGAGGAGATTCTCGCAAGCGACCTGATTGTTCTTGGCCCCGGCAGTCTCTATACCAGCATCATCTCCAACCTGCTGGTCAAAGGCATTGCCCAGGCGATCCGGCGGTCCTCCGCCAAGAAAGTGTATGTTTGCAACATCGTCACCCAGCCCGGCCAAACCGACGGGTTCGACGCGAACCGGCACGTTGGCTCTATTGAAAGATACCTCGGCCAAGAAGTCCTCGACTACGTCGTCATCAATAGCACCCAACCTCCCCCAGTCATCATGGAGCGGTACGAGAAAGACGGCGCCCAACTCGTCCGCCCGGAGGCCTACTCCGGGAAGGTCAAGGCAATCTGCGCGGACGTCATGGAGAACCTTACGGAAAAGAGAGCCCTGTGGGAAAAGCAGGACCTGATCCGACACGACCCGGATAAATTGGCCAGGGTGCTGATTGAGTCGTTGTCCTGAAGCGAAGTTTCGCGGGGGGGCCGCAGCAACAAGTCTCATTGGAGGAAGGTCCAGGAAATGTGCGGTATTGTCGGCTACGTCGGAGGGAAAGACATTGACTCAGTCCTCCTTGTCGGACTGGAAAGGCTCGAGTATCGCGGCTATGATTCCGCGGGCATCGCCAGCATTCTCGACGGTGAGTTGCTGGTCAGAAAAAGACGCGGCAAGCTCCGTGTCCTTGACGAAAGCCTTCGCCTCAATCCACTCGGAGGCACCATTGGAATCGGGCACACCCGCTGGGCGACCCACGGCGACCCCAACGAGCAAAACGCCCACCCGCACGTTGACTGCAACTGCGCCATCGCCGTCGTTCACAACGGAATCATTGAGAACTACGCGGAAGTTCGCAGCCGCCTTCAGAAAGAAGGGCACGTTTTTTCCTCCGAAACAGATACGGAAGTCATCCCACACCTCATCGA
Organism: bacterium; assembly: GCA_030691545.1. Lineage (GTDB taxonomy): Bacteria > Auribacterota > JABMQX01 > JABMQX01 > JABMQX01 > JAUYEE01. The sequence continues at coordinate 59,976 of JAUYEE010000076.1, forward strand.
GAAACACTTCAATGGCGACCTCCGCCAGGCCGTGATGAGCGCGCTGAAGGAGGTCGAGGGGGCCTATGCGATTGCCGTCATCGCCGAATCCTCGCCCGACACCATAGTTGTTGCTCGGCACGGCTCCCCACTCGTCATCGCCCTCGGTAGAGGCGAGAATTTCATCGCCTCCGATGTCCCTGCTATTCTCCCCCACACGAAAAACGTCATCTACCTCAAAGATGGACAGGTCGCCAGCCTCACCCGCGACTCTGTCCGAATCTGGAGCCCGGATGGGCAGGAAGTGTCGCCGGAGGTCAAACGAATCGAGTGGGAGGCCGACCTCCTCGATAAGGCGGGGTACGACTACTACATGCTCAAAGTAATTCACGAACAACCCGCTATCATGGA
>JAUYEE010000182.1 GCA_030691545.1 bacterium
CCGATCCCGAGAAGGAATTCCAGGAGACCGAAAACAAAGCCCGCGGCATGATTAAAGCCGTCGCCCTCGCACAATCATTTGGATAGACAGCATGATCGTCGTGATTGATAACTACGATTCGTTCACGTACAACCTCGTACAGTATCTCGGCGAGTTAGGGGCGGACCTTCGCGTCTTTCGGAACGACAAGGTTACGGTGCGCGAGATCGAAAAGCTGAAACCCCGGCGGATCGTCGTCTCGCCCGGTCCGTGCACGCCGAAGGAGGCGGGAATCTCAATGGAGGTCATCGCGCATTTCAGCGGGAAGCTGCCGATTCTTGGCGTGTGCCTGGGGCATCAGTGCCTCGGAGAGGTTTTCGGCGGCAACGTCGTGCGTGCGCGGCGGCTCATGCACGGAAAGACCTCGATGATCTACCACGACAAAAGCGGCATCTTCCGCGACATTCCAACTCCCTTCGAAGCGACGCGATACCACTCGCTTCTCGTTTCCCAATCGGGTCTTCCCGATGTTCTGCGGGTCACCGCCTGGACGGACCAGGACGAAATCATGGGCTTGGCGCACCGTGAGCATCCCACCTTCGGCGTTCAATTCCACCCCGAATCTATTCTGACCGTCGAAGGCAAACGAATACTCAAGAACTTCCTCGACATAGGGTGAGGTGAAAAAGTGCCTCGCCGCGACGAGATGATTCCAGAAAGCCTTCCTGACGAGAAGCCTCGTCGGAAGGGGATAATCCGCGGCGCGCTGGGAGGTCTGAAGAGGACACTTCAGCGGGTCACGAAGGGCTCAAAAGAGTTCATCACATCCGAGTTGCAGAAAGTCGGGCGGTTCTCGAAGTTCATCGCCATCGAGGCTGCCGCGCTCTTTGTGATGGCGATTGTCGCGGGGATCGCCTTTGCGGAGCTTCTGAGGTCGTTTGTATTCGACCTGCTGATGCCAGTTATAGGTCTCATCTCCCCGCAAGGCGACTGGCATAACCTTCAACTGCGCATCGGGCAGACGCGATTCTACTTCGGGAGTTTTCTCGCCCACCTCCTGTTTTTCGTCGTCGTCGTCCTTGTCGTTCTGCTCATCGTCAAGCTCACGCCGAAAAAACCAGACATGGCATTGCGAGATTTCCTGAAGCGCTGCCCCTCCTGCGGCGGGCTTTTGCTTCCCGGCGCCACGGAGTGCGAGATGTGCGGCACGAGGCTCCTCGACTTCCCTGAAGACAAATAGGGTCGCAAAGGAAAGCCGCAGAGGCACGCAGGGGCGACGGGGGCCCGCACTTCTCTGCGCGCATCCGCGGCTCTGTCGAAATCCTTTGTTCTTCCCGAAGACGAGATTCTTCTCGTCGGGCGCTCAGGGTTTCAGGTTCACCAGCTCGATCTGTTCTGGATCAGCGATTCCCAGGCCCATCTTCGCCGCAAGCTCGATGTGCTTGATGGGTGGGCGAATCGGACCCGGCATCCCGGACGCATTGCGCTTGCTGAGAATCTCCTTCGCGGCGACCGTGTCAATGGCGACGGAGTCGGTGCTCGCTATCATCCCCGAGTAGCTCCACATGTGCTGTGGACTGAATGAGGGTCCTCGGTCGTACTGTGCCCGTGCAGCATCCATCAGAATCAACCTGCTCTTGTTCTTGATGGGATCGAAGGCATTCAACTCCGCCAGCCGCGAGCAATAGTCAGCGTGGAGGTCACCGGGGTTAGGAACTGTCCCTAAGTGGTTTTTCAGTGAAGCGGTGATTCCGGGGATGACGTGATGCTTCAAGACAGGCATGTTGATGAGCGCGTCCACATCGTTCACCAAGATGCTGCTGAGCTTCGTGTCCACATCGCGGGCTTTCGCCGGATAGACGTACTCCTTCGTCGCATAGCACTTGGCGCCCTTCGAGGACTCATTGATAGTGAAGCCGCACTTTGTCAGGTCGCCGTCAGAGCGGTCGAAGATAATAATCCGCGTCGGGTCAAATCCGGCATCCGCCATGCTCTCCACGACAGCCTGTACGGTATCCGGATTCGTGGTCACCGGCGGGTAAAGGCAATTCACCTTGATGGCGACTTTCTCCTTCGGCGAGAACAGCGCTTTCCAGGCGTCTCCCGACGAGCTCTTGCCTGTCAGCTCGCACATCATCCGATCCACCATCTTCCGTGCGACCGCTGCGTCCACTTTCCGGTCCTTGAAATAAGCGGGGTCCTGCATCAGCACGACGCGGGATTTCTTTGCTTCTGCCGCGAGCGCCTTCTCGACGAACTTCCCGGCAAGCGACGCCCCGACGACCGTCCCCACCGTCCTCCTTAGAAACTGTCGGCGCGATACACGAGCCTCCATAACCTCCGCCATGTCTCTGTAGTCTTTCCGTTCACCGTCTTTTCTGACCATCCGATGCACCTCCTTGTGAAATGCGGTTGCTCCCTCTTCCTGCGAGTTGGTTAAAATCGCATGTGCCTTCAGACAATGTCAAGCCGAAACCGGCGCCGGGTCTGGCTCCACTATAGTGGCATCGGACTATTGCGCCCCTTCAGGCTTAGATGATTCGATTTGACCGGGACCCAGGGCGTTGCCCTGGGCTATAATATGGCGCCCTTTCAGGGCTCCGTCCAAAAGAAGATGCCAAGCCCCAACGGGGCGAAATAGCTCAGCCCAGGGCACCGCCCTGGGTCCGGAAACGCCTCAAAAACCCCAGCCCTGTAAGGGCGCAATAACCGACCTTCGTGAACCTTTCCGCGTACTCGGGGTTGCCACGCAAGTACCGGCGTGCTCCGCGCGGCTCAACACCTCCTGATGAGCCTGCTCAAATCACCCTTTACAACCCGGCAACGACGGCGCTTGTTCCCCATATCTCGCCTGCCTCACGAGCATTTTCCCCTCCAGCAAAACGCGGTCCCCGGGGAACGTCCGGCGGACGACCACTTTGTCCTTCCTCTGCGGCGCCTTCGCAGGTAAGATGAAACGGTGTGACCACGCAACCTGACGAGCCCTGCCCAATAGAGGATGAGAGATGATGAAAAAGATAAGTGTCCTTCCGTGCATCTGTCTGTTCGTGTCCGCAGCGATTTGCTTCACGGGTGCCGTCGCTCTCTTGTTTGCGCCCACTTCTGCCGCAGAGGAGTCAAAGGGGGGTGCCTCGGTCTCGGAGGCGCCGCCCGTCTCGCAAAAACTCGCGGGTCTTGACGCGGAGATCGCGAAACTCCCCAGGGGTGTGGGGCGGGCGAGATTTCATTGGGTGAGCGGGCAACTCTCTTCCATGACCGGCAAAGCGAAAGAAGCGCTCCAGGTTACCGAGCTGATAGAAGACCTGTCCGCCGCTCTTCGAGAAGGGAAAGACGCCGCCACGGCGGTACCATGGTTCGAGATAAGGCGATGGGAGGGATTGCGGATGCTCGATAACGGCAAAGTGGGCGTGGCATTCGAGTGCACAGGCCATAGCATCGCCCTCCGAAGTCTTTTCGATTTCGAATCGGAGACGGAGTTTCTTTCCGAGACAGCGACGCCGTTCTGGTCGGTATCGGTGGCCGCGGGCGAGGAAAAGAGAGAACTGACCAGTTCCGAGGGCTTCAGGCATTTTGAGGCCCAGGCAGCGCCCGGTTTGGATTCGCAGCTCGAACTCGGGGTCCAAATGAAGTGGTTGACGGCGCAGGAAGAGGGCTTAGAGAAACTCTGTGTCGAGTGCATGATCCTCTTTGTCGGGAACAGCATCACCGCTTCGCTAACGGTGGACAATCCGTCCAGCACATGGAGCGTGAGAAGCATCACGTTCCCTCGCTTTGCTCTGCGCCAGATCGGCGATTCTGAAGAGGACGACTTTCTCGTCGTCCCTCACGGTTCGGGCGACCTGCGCCGCTCGCCCATTAAAACCAAAGCAACGTTCTCCGGTCGTTATCCGAGCGGTTGGTGTTCCATGCAGCTTTTCAGCCACTATGACACGACCACGGGCCTTTACCTCGGTATCCACGACCCATACGCGAGTACGAAGGAGTTTGCCGTGAAGGCCCCGAACGATTCTTCGCTGGAAATCACCTGTACCTGGCCGGCGCCGGATGCCGGGGTACCCGGGAATGATTTCAAGTGCTTCGAGGGTTTCGCCCTCGAGACGTTCCGGGGCGACTGGTTCGATGCCGCGCAGATTTACAAGCAATGGGCGTCAAAACGCGCGGGGTGGTGGCCTGAGAAAGGCAAATGGGGAAGGATTGACACACCGCCCTGGTTCGAGGACATTGCCGTATGGGCACTAACCGGTGGAACGTCCGAGCAGGTCGTCGAGCCGGTGAAGAAGTTCGCCGAATACATGGGCGTGCCGACCGCGGTGCACTGGTACAACTGGCACGTCATCCCCTTCGACAACGACTACCCCCACTATTTCCCCTACAAAGAAGGCTTCCCCGAAGGTGTCAAGGCGCTTCAGGGAGCTGGTGTGCGAGTAATGCCATACATCAATGGACGTCTCTGGGACACTGACCTCGAAGATTTCAAGAACAATGCCATCCGCTTCTGCACCAAGGACGAGAAAGGGCAGCCGTACATCGAGGAGTACGGGTCCGGGGCGAAGCTGGCCCCCATGTGCCCTACAACGCAACTGTGGCAGAATACCGTTCAGGACCTCGTCCTGAAACTCGTCGGTCCCGAGGTGAACGTGGACGCGGTTTATGTGGACCAGGTCGCCGCCGCACAGCCTCCGCTCTGCTACGACAAGACGCACGGGCACCCCCTCGCGGGCGGGAATTGGTGGACGACCGACGGATACTGGCCAATGCTTGAGAATCTACAGCAGAAAATGTTCAAGCTTTACCCCGAAAAAGTTCTGACCACGGAATGCAACGCAGAGCCATACACCCACGTCTTCGATGGCTACCTCACCTGGCATTTCCAGTACGACAACCAGATCCCGCTTTTCGCCGCAGTTTATGGCGGGAAAATCCAACTCTTCTCACGGGCCTACCAGGGCGACTCGTGGAAGGGGTTGGCGATGCGAATGAAAACGGGACAGGCTCTCGTCTTTGGAGAGCAGCTCGGATGGATCAACCCGCAGGTCCTCTCCGACGAGCCGTCCGCTGCCTTCCTCCGGCGAATGGCGCGGCTGCGCTATGCGCTGCGCGACTATCTTGCTCGCGGCGAGATGGCGCGTCCGCCGGTTCTCAAAGGAAACATCCCCACCGTCACCGCCGACTGGGAGTGGGGAGGCAAACGCATGGTCACCACCCCGGCGGTGCTTTCCGGCGCCTGGCGGGCAGAAGATGGACGCGCTGCCCTCATCTTCGTCAACGTCAGCGATGCCGAGCAAACCGGGGAACTCGACTTCGATGCTGACCACTACGGGCTGCCAAAATCGCCCCATTTCACCGTGACACCGCGAACGGAGCACGGCGCGGGAGAGGTTGTCCGCGAGGAGAGGCGCTTCCGGCGAGCGTTCCATCTCAAGCCCCACGACGCCCTTGCCCTCGAAATCTCCCCGCCTCGCTGAATCGCTTCTTGTCGGGAGGGAGACCGACTTGCGTGTGCGCATCCAGAGAAGGCGCGGGCGCCGAGCAAACGCCGTGCCCTCCCCCACCCCGCGTCACTCGTGGCACTGGGGTTTCTGGCCGGGCAGGCCACCCCGCAAAGAAACGTGGTCCAAATCCCAGCGCCACCAGAATACGGCCACAGCCGAGGTTCGGAAAAACTTGACATGCGGGCGCGCGATACCGGACAATGATCCTAAGAAATTCCCGCTACGACGCGCCTGTAGCTCAGTAGGACAGAGCACGGGATTCCTAATCCCGGGGCCGCAGGTTCAATTCCTGCCAGGCGCAATCACTCATCGGTCTTGCTGCTTCGTAGTGAGGTGATTTTGGTGGAACGGCACGTCGGGTAGGCAGCACTCCACGAGAATAGCGAATGACAATGGAAATGGACAATCTGGTGCGTCAAGCAGCAGCGGCGCTGATCGAGGTTGGCGCCCGGGAGGTTTACCTATTCGGCTCAGCCGTGCGTGGCGTTGCCGGCCCAGAATCGGATATTGACCTGGCCGTCGTGGGCTTGCCGCCGGAATCCTTTTTTCGGGCGGTGGGGCTGGCTCGCCGCATCCTGAAGCGTCCGGTTGACCTGGTGGACTTGGACGAGTCGAACCCGTTCACGGACTATCTCAAGGGGAGCGCAGAACTGAGGCGTGTCGGATGAACTGAGACGGCAAATTGACGTGGAGCGGCTGCAGCTGCGCCGGCTTCTGGAAACGCACGCCGGATTGCTGGCCAAGTGCCGCACGAGTGAGCCCACCGTGGACGAACTGGCCGCGCTTGCGGCAATCCTCCACGCTTTCTACAACGGCATCGAGAACATTTTCAAGCGGGTGGCCGTGACCTTGGACGGCGGCCCGCCGGCTGGCCGATTTTGGCACGCGGACTTGATAGAGGCAATGTCCAATCCAAAGCCCAATCGTCCGGCATTGCTCTCGGAAAGCCTTTCTGAAACGTTGCAGGAGTACCTGGACTTCCGCCATGTCTTTCGCCAGGCCTACAGCTTTGAGCTTCGCTGGGAGAAAATGAAGCATCTCGTACTGGGACTGCGCGAGGTCCTGTCGCTCCTCGAACATCAACTGGACACCTTCTTGGCACGTGTGAACAACATGGTTTAAGGATGAACGGCGGCGCCGGGTCAGAATCCCCTGGTCTTGTGCTCCAGCCAAGGGGTCCAGAGGTTGGACGGGTGTCCGAGAGTGTCCTGGCTTTTATGGAAATCCGGCTCGAGTGGCCGTTTTGGCACCGATAGTGACGGCCTTAACCGCCCGCGGCGTCATAAGTTACGGCCACAAATGGTCACCGCAAATGGCCCGTTCTTATGCTGCTGACACCGGGGCCGCAGGTTCAATTCCTGCCAGGCGCAATCTCTGCCTGGAGAGCAGACTGCGCCCCCACCTGAATCATCCACTTGTCGCGCACCTCCCCCATGAAGTCGCCACGCGGAGATGCTTTCATGTGAAATCCACCGCCTCTGAAGCCGTTCACATCCATTCTGCATTTGCCCTTGACCCGACTCGCGTCTCCGCATACTCTTGCGAAGGAATTGTGAAGTGACGAAAGCTTCATCTTCTCTGGAGGCAAAGATGAAAAAAGGCGCTCGAAGACAGTTTGCTCTTTCGTTGTTCCTATCGGTTATTACCCCGGGGCTTCTGCTGGCGCCGCGAGCAACGGCATCGGAGCCGGAGGGCTCTCGGCTTCTCGGTCGCCTCGTGCAAGTTCACGATGTATGGTGTGAATACGACACGCAGTTGGGCAACGCCACCGGCATTACGGTGAACGCGGTAGTCCGGGCAAACGGGTTGCTCGGCGAAACGATGGTCGGCGCGCTTCGGCTTCGCGACCACGGCGGACGACCTGTCCAAGCGATCTTCGGCGCCCCTGCGTCATTCGCGGCGGCAAATGGCATCTTTCAAGCAATCAGCACCGACCCGATGCGCTTTGAGAGTGCGGAGTGGAATCCCTTTCGCCTCTTCGTTCCGTACAATCTCCTCGCCTTGCCCGCCGGACAGCAGCACAGGCTCATCGTCACCTTTGAGGCGTCCTGTCGCGGGCTGGCCAGCATTGCGGAGACGGACATCGCTATCCCTCCCGACGAGAGAGGCGAAACTGGCACGCCGCGAGAGCTGCGGATTGCCAGCCTTGTGGAAAGCCCGCATTTGCTGCTGGTGCCGCGCCCGCCAGCTTATCCCCCGCCGGACGTTGGGGGCATGGGACCGGAAGGGCTGGGACCTCGCCCCGTGCCCTTGTCTGCGGACTTGTCCGGCTTGATGCTAACGGGTCAGGTCAAAGCAGAAGGGCTTCAGGGCGAAACTGTGTCCGCTGAACTCCGTCTTCGGCGAGCGGATGGTGAGCCGGTCAAGACAGTCAAGGGCGCTCCCGCGGAGTACACCGACAAGGACGGTCGCTTTGTGAGCCGCGTCACGGAGAAAGTGCCCGACGGGACAGCGGAATTGCCGCCCCTCAATCTCTGGATTCCATTTAGCGCGCTGGACCTGCCACGGGGAGAAGCTCACACGTTGGTTGTATCGTTCCGCGCGGCCGCCGGAGGACTCAACGCAATGTGGGAGCAGGATTTTCTACTTCTTGCGCCAGCACCGGCTGAAAAAAAAATCGAACAGCCGCCCGTCGAACCCCCTCCGCTTGAGCCACCGGAAGGTACTGTTCCCGAAGACCAGCGGGAACGTATCGAGGGAAGCGAGGAGCTTGTCGAAGCCGCGAAACCGGGCGACGTGCAGATTCTCCTATCGGCTGCGAAAGGACAGAAAGACGCCGTGCAACGTCTTCTTGACAGCGGTGCGAATGTATTCGCTACGGATGCTCTCGGCCGCACGCCCCTGCATCTCGCAGCTCAAAACGGGCACAGGGAGGTCGCGAATATGCTCATCTCCGCGGCATCCTCGCCTCCACTTCCTGAGCCGGACGAGACACCATCCAGCCAGGAGCCGGCGAAGAAGACCGGCGGTCTATTCGACTTCGCCGACGAATACCTGGAGTCCCTTTCGTTCGACAAATTCGTGGAGCGGACGAGCGCCTACCTCAATCTCGGCGATCATGGCGGGCAGACGGCGCTGCACCTCGCTGCCGCGAAAGGGCGCTACGACGTAGTGGACCTCCTCGTGGGATTCGGCGCCAATGTCAACGCCGCGGGCAACGACGGAAGAACGCCTCTGCACGTCGCCGCGGCGGCGGGGGATGACGCGGTTGTTGCTTTGCTCTTGCTGAAAGGCGCCAATGCGGCCACGAGAGACAAGGAGGGAAAAACTCCGCTCGACCTCGCCACAACAGACGCCGTTCGCAAACGATTGCGTGGAACGGCTCCGCCCCGCGGTGACATGGAATGAGGGAGAGACCCGCACATGGCAGGCGCTCCCGGAGGCCCACCAGCGGAGCCTATTTGTCCCACCTCAACCCGTCCAACAGCGATTCCCTCGCCCCATTTCGCCTCGCGCAGGTGAGGCGGCTTTCAACGGAAGTTCACCCCAGGGGAAAGGCGATATGAGAGAGGCAGACGGGGCGTGGTTCAAGGCTTTCGTCGGTTTTTGGACAGCTTTTTTCGCGTGACTACCCCGCCGATGGCGGGGTGCGGTAGGGCTTGGGGGAGCGTG
>JAUYEE010000190.1 GCA_030691545.1 bacterium
TACGTCCCGCCGCTTCTCCTGTCCCTGCATTTTCATCCTCCTCGATGCGTTCTGTCTCCATACCACACATACGCTCTATCTGCCGAGGAGTATGGCTCACATCGTTCTCACAGGGAACATGGGTTGGCCGGGCGCTTACGTTTCTACGTGGTACTGGGGCGATGCGAGCGATTTCCTGCTGGAGGCGGCGCCCGAGGTGACCACGAAGAAAGACGCCTTCAATATCCTTTACGGCACCATCCCTATGATGTGGGCAAACAGGCAGGGGGCCTGGCAGAAATCGCGCGACACATTCCTGAGAACATATCGCAACACCTGCAAGCTCCACGAGGTTGTCGCCACTGCGGAGATGCTCAGTCACGAATTCGTGACGCCCGACCGCGCTGTCCAACGAACACGATTCTCCGACGGTACGGAAGTCATCGTGAATTTCGGCGAGACGCTGCACGCGGCGGAGCTTTCCGGGAAAAAGTACCTTCTGCCGAAAAACGGATTTACCGTGAAGGGCCCAAAAATCGAGCAATCGTTGTGCCTCGTTGACGGGCGACCAGTGACGACCATTCGCTGCGAGGACTTCCAATACTCTGACGCCGATAGGATTCAATTGCAGCAGGCGCCAAACACATGGGTCAAACGCAGCCCAATATCCGGCACGCCGCCATCGCCGCAACTGGGGTACGAGGGAGCTTGTGCGTGGGACAACATCCATCGCGTGTTGATTCGGTACGGCGGGCACAATCAGGGCAGCGGAGGGGAACAGGGCTCGGAGGTCTGGACGTTCGATCCATTCACTGCAACGTGGGAACTGAAAGAGCCGAACATCTCTCCGCCCGGCGTCTGCTGCGAACAACAGAACGTGTTCGACCCGGTGAGGGGAAGGTACGTTCGTTTCCCGTCGTTCAGCGGCAGCCATGGCTGGCAGTGGTGGCGAGAGATTTATCTCAATGACTCAACCGTTTGGGTCTATGATCTGGCGAGCAACCTGTGGCGAGACCTTCGCCCTCTGCCGGCGCCACAAGTCTCGCCATTGCGGTGCGCGTCGTGGGACAGCGACGCTCAGGTTATCGTGCTCTTCGGTGGAGAAGGAAACCAGGAAGGCACAGTCGTATACGACCCCTATACGAACACCTGGACGAGGATGAACCCGCCAAACGAGCCGCCGTTTCGCAGCGGGGGAAACATGGTTTACGACGCGGCGAGGAAGCTCCACATCCTTTTCGGCTCTCAGTTCAGCGATGACCCTCATACGTGGGCCTACGATTTGCGGAAGAACGAATGGCGCGACTTGCGACCTGCCACCCTGCCGCCGACCGACCGCAACGATGCCGTGCTCGCTTATGATTCGCTGAACCAGGTTGTCATCGCATTGGTGAAAGTCACGGAAGGCGAGGAGGAAAATGCCAAGCATCGCCTGGAGACGTGGGTGTTCGACACCGCTAAGAACGAGTGGAGAAAAATGAACTTGCCGCAGGAGCCTGACCCCAGCGGGAACCGGGCAAGAGTCCTGTGCTTCGCACCTGAACTCGGATTGACGATTCTTGAAAACTGCACGCACCCGCCGCTCGCTCCGCGCGAGCAGCAAATCTGGACGTATCGGTTCGCGGACTCAGCTCCCGAATCCCCGACAGTCGCTTTACCGCCAAAGGGCTTGAAAGTCACAACGACCTCCGACGAGGCGACGCTAATGTGGGAGGCGAGTCCGTCCCCAAATGTCACCTCATACATCATCCACCGCGGAACAGGCGAACACCCCTGGCTGGTAAACTTTCAACAAGTCGGCACGGTGGGGGCGGCTGAAAGGACTTACCGCGATTCCGGCCTGACCCGAGGAACAGTCTATTTCTACACCGTTCGCGCCAGCGACGGACAGCGCCTCGGTCCGGAGAGCGTCAAGGTGACCACACAACCGCCTATCGTCGAAAACGCTGTGGTTTCAGTCGCGTCAACGCACGAGGTCGAGGTGACCTGGACACCACCGACGGAAGAGGATATCGTCGGGTATCAGATCGAACGGGCTGTGGTTGAGGTATGGAGCGAGGACCAGCTCAAGCGGTTGAAAAGCCGGTTACGGCCGCTGCCCAACCCCTCAGTCGGCGCCATTCGGCGGGTCGGCTCGTTTGTCAGGCTCACTGCCGAGCCAGTAAAAGGAATGGGGTTCCTCGATAACGTTGACCTGACGGCGCCGCGGCAGACGGAGGGAACCCCCACGTGGGAGAGCCGCCTCTCCGACGAGCACCTCGACCGAGAAGGGAAGCCGTATCGTTCCGCAGTCTTCGCGTATCGGATCCAAGCGGTTAATTCGCTTGGCGTGGAAAGCGGGCCGTCGCCATTTTTCCTCACGATCCCCTCTGCCCCGGAGTGGGTCTTCTCAAAGGAAGAAGGCACGACGTGCCATCTAAAATGGGCGAGGAATCCGGAGAAAAATCTGAAAGGTTATCGCGTTTACCGCCTCGACGGGCGATGGGATTCCGACTCCATTTCTCGGCTAACTGATGACGCGCTTGATGCGTCGAGCTTCAGCGATAAAGAAGCCGGGAAAGAAACCCGGCGCTACCACATCGTTGCAGTGGACGCGCTGGGCCAGGAAGGATTCCCCTCCAGTCCGGTTTGGTATGACCGCGAATGGAAACGGTATTACACGCCTTTCACCACAGAGTGGCATCAGTAGCGTAACCGAAAGCGAGATTGTCTGCATAGGATGAGCTACAAACAGCGAACGCGCATGCATGGTCCCGGCCCAGCTTGGCGCGAAGTTATGGAGAGCTCCCGATGAGATACATCTTTGCGCTCTTTGGCACACTCAGTCTGTATGGCAGCACTTTGGGATTGGAGATTCCGCTCGTGGTCGAGGAGCCGATTGGCGTGCCCAGGCGGCAAGCTCCCGTGACGAGCGGGGTATGTCTGCCGCGCGGCCAATTCCTTGCCAATCAGTCCTTCTGTCTGATCGAAGGTGATTCGGAAATCCCGCTTCAAGTCACGCCGCTCGTCGTCGAAAAAGACGGGACTCTCCGCTGGGCGTTGCTCGATTTCCAGCTCGACATCGGCTCGCGAGAAAACAAGCGATTGACGCTGAAAACCGAGCCGGGGAAGGCAAGACCGAAGATGGTCGTCCAGACGACCGAAGATGACAATTCCATTCTCGTCAACACCGGACCGCTCAGTTTCAGCGTGAGCAAGACGAAGCCGTACGCCTTGTTCGACACGGTTCTGGTTCGGGGGAAACCAGTGGCAGCGGGCGGAACTGTGGAGTTCACCGACGCAAAGACGAATGTGCGTTACACGGCGGGGAAGCCAAAGAATGTCTATTTCGAGTATCGCGGGCCCATCCGGGTTACATTGCGCATTGACGGCACATACCAGGCAGCTTCAGGCATCGGCCTTGACGAGAACCCCTGCCGATTGAAGTACATCACACGAATCACTGCATGGGCAGGCCGAACAGACGTTCGCATCCAGCACATCCTGTCAAATTCGAACAGCGAACAGGTCTATCACGCCAACGTGAAGAATGCGGGTCTTGTCTTTCACCACACGCTCGGACCAGATGCAGAGGCGATCGCTCGAGCAGGAGGTTTGTCCGCTACGCTGAGCGAGGCTTCATCGGTCTGGCTGCATCAGGGGAAAGTCAATCGCTATTACGGCTCGCCTATTGCCGACGCTGTGAAGGCGGGGGCCGACAACCGAACAGTCTGGACAGAGGCGGACAGCGCCGGCTGGATGGCAGTTCGCAAGCAGGATTCCAGCATTCTCGTCTGCGACCGAGACTTTGTGGGCGATCCACCGCGCAGGCTTATGGCGGACAAGGACCGTATCACCATCGAGTACGTCAGTAGCAAATTCACCGGCGGGCGCGGGGAGCCTTTCGCGAGCGAACACTTGTGGCTATACGACTTATCGCACAAGATGGCGGATATATGGATTGACTTCGCGGCGACGGGCGACCCCGATTCGTACGCTCAGTCTGTCCGCGAGCGGCTGATGGCTTTTGCCCCCGGGGAGTGGTATTCGCGGTGTGACGTGTTTGGCGTCGGGCCATTCGGAACACTAGACGACGAGAAGAGAGTCTATGAGAAATGGGACTGGGATTTCACAGACGAGCAGTTGCCGAAAAGTCCACCGGCGCCTCATGCCTTCGTCCAGTGGGAAGACAACCACTACGAGTCGGAAGCCGACAGCGCCGAGGCGCTGCTTCTCATGGCGATTCGGACCGGAGAGCGCGGCTTTTTCGACTGGGGTGAGGCGTGGGCAAAGTATCATGCATCGCTCCATGCCTGGCGCACGGACGGCTGGGTTTACGACGACGGGGCCATCTGGTTTCCGCAGGGCGGGCCGCTCGGCACAAAGCCCAGCCGCAAACCCGCGAACATCTCTTACAAGCACTGGGGAGAAGGCAGCGGCGACGACAAGGAGCTTTGGCATCTCGTTCAGGGGAAGTCGTGTTACTGCCATTTCTATGGCGCAGGACTTGTGGATTATTTCCTCCTCACGGGGGAGCGTGATTTCTTAGAAGCGGCAATTGACCTTGCGGAACAAAAGAACTCGGAGTTCCGCAAACATCGGCGATTCACGCCTGGCAAAACGACGATTGACGACACGCGAGGCTTCGGCCATGGCTTCTACGTGATCACACATTTGTTAGAGGCAGTCCCCGACAACGATTTTGTCGCGGAATTGGCAAGGCTATGCCGCGACGTTCTGTGCGAATGCCCGAACCTTGACGAGCGCGGTTTCGCCCCCTGTCACATCGGTTCCGGTTTCGGCGGCTTCGATCCGAAAAAAGACATTCCGCCCGAGA
>JAUYEE010000192.1 GCA_030691545.1 bacterium
CGCGAGCGTTGAAGCTGCATGACGCCGCTCTTCAACAAACCGAGGGCAATGTGCTAAGCTCGTGAGCTTAACATGCCTGTGGTGCATTCGTGAAAGAGAGCCACTCAGACTCCGGCCCAGTTCCCGTCGGGGTGGGCAGCAGCACGCCGCCACCTTTTCCTATTCCGGAGGGATGGATGTGGACTACTGTACGCGACGTCGGACAGTTGCGGGGCGGAATTCAACGGGCCCCGGAGCGACGTCGTGGCCGTTTCATGACCAAGTACCTCCGAGCTGCAAATGTGACAATAGACGGGCTGGACCTTACCGACATTGCCGAGATGGATATCAGCCCCCAAGAGTTGGCGGTCTGCTCCCTGGAGCCGGGCGACGTGCTTGTTGTTGAGGGTTCCGGAAGCGCAAGACAGGTCGGCCGAGCAGCTATCTGGCGAGGCGATATCAAGCCGTGCAGCTTTCAGAACCACCTGATCCGGTTTCGTTCCCACGCTGTGATTCCTGGGTACGCCCTCACCGTCTTCCATTACTTCGCAGAGGCAGGTGTCTTTTCCAGAGTCGCCCGAGGCGTAGGTATTCAACATCTCGGGTTATCGCGGTTCGCCGCGATGCCCTTCCCGCTGGCACCTTTGTCAGAGCAAGAGCGCATCGTCGGGGAAGTTGAGAGACGTAAGGGCCTCGCGAAGCAGGCAGAAGAGTCCCTTCTCTCCGCCCTGGCGCGGGTTGATCAGCAGGTGTCTGCAATCCTAGAAGCGGCGGCATTCGGCGACCTGTTGCAACCGGATGATCAGGCACAGCAGAGGAATCTCATCAGCGAGTCTAGCTCGCACGCCAGCAGCACTCGTCGAGATCATTCGCAGCGGGTTTCTCCCGGGTGTTCGAACGAATCCTGGGCCAACAAACTGCTACCGTCGGGATGGTCTTGGGCGAAGGTCGGAGAGGTCGGGGAAGCAAAGCTTGGGAGGCAAAGATCACCCAAGCACCAACGAGGACCTCACATGTGCGCCTACCTCCGCGTCGCGAACGTATTCGAAGACCATATCGATGGGACTGACCTCCTGCGCATGAACTTCTCGCCCGCGGAACAGCGGATATATTGCTTGCGGCCAAGCGACATCCTGCTCAATGAAGGACAAAGCCCAGAACTGGTCGGTCGGCCGGCAATGTATTGGGGTACCCCCCCGGAAGTCTGCTTTCAGAACACTCTGATTCGCTTCAGGCCAAGCGAACGACTTGACCCAGATTTTGCGCTCCTGGTTTTTCGTCACTACTTCCGCTCAGGGAAGTTCACGGCCGTCGCGCGGTGGTCAACGAATATCGCCCATCTCGGCGTTAAGCGTTTCATGGAGCTACCGTTCCCGTTGCCAACTCGCGAGGATCAGCGCAAACTCGTCCAAGAGGCGAAGCGCAGGCTCGAGGCTTCGGAGGCCCAGCGCTTGGCGGCGCAAGCCGCGTTAGATCGACTGCAACCGCTGCGACTTGAGCTGCTAACCGCGGCCGTATCGGGTCGGTTGGTCTCACAATCACCACATGAGGAGCCGGCGTCGCGACTAGTTGCACGCCTCGGAATACCGGTCGAGAGTGTTCCCCCGACTCCTTACCCATCGTCAAAGGATCTTCAAATGGGCAATGACCTAAGCGCCGCGGTGCCTCAACGGCCTCTTCCTGATGTCCTTGACAACCTCGGGGGCCGAGCCTCCGCCGAGCAATTGTTCGAGGCGTGCGGCTATGACCGCAACTCCACGGAAGATGTCGAGGCGTTCTACCTCGTGCTGCGCGAACACTTAGGCAAACGTATTCGCAGTGTGGCCGGACCCAATAGGTCGCTCATGTTGGAGGCGGCATCAGATGCGCCTAGATGAACTGTGGATTGATGAATTCAAAAACCTCCGCAACATAACGGTCGATTTCGACGAGGAATCACCCTACACCGTCTTGGTTGGCGAGAATGGCTCGGGCAAGTCGAACTTCATTGAAGCCCTAGCGTGGATCTTTCGCAGCTTGGATTTGGAAGAGCCTACTCCTTTTAGCTATGAGATCAAATATCGGTGTCGTGGTGTTGATGTACGTGTCAAGGCGGCCAAGGGTAGCGCGCCTGAGTTCTGGGAGAAGCCGACGGGCACCACTGCATACGAAGGGCTGCCAAAAAGCAAATTCATGTCCGTCGATGACGACGAGCGACCAAACTACCGGCCAGCGTTTGTGTTCGGCTACTACTCAGGGCCCAGTGATCGATTGGCATCATTGTTCGAACGGCACCGTGAGCGATTTTATCGACTCATCATCCAACCACAAGCGCGACGCGCCACACAAACCGTACATTCGAATGCCTTGCGGCGTCTTTTTTACGCTCAAACGCTCCATGGTCAGTTCGCTCTGATTGCTTTCTTCATGAAGGCTACCGGAGGCGATGAGGATCGGAAGTTTCTACGTGACCACTTGCAGATTGAGGGCTTGGATTCGGTGTTGTTTGCCCTCAGGCGGCCGCCGTGGCGACACAGTGGTGGCGATCCGCGATTCTGGAACGCGGAGGGTGAAGTTCGGGAATTCTTAGGCCGGCTGTTCGACGCTTCGATGGTGCCGATGCGGATGGACCGGCGAATTCCAATGGACTTGACCAAAAACCCATCTGTCGAATGCCTCTACTTGTTCTTGCCAGATGTCTCAGCACTGAAGAGGGTTTATGAAAGCTATGAGAATCAGTACGCCTTCTTCACAGCGCTTGAGAGCACGCACATATCCAAACTCCTTTCAGAGGCTAGGACTCGGGTACGCGTTTCACGCGCCGCAGGTGGAAGGGCGATCACCTATCGTGATCTCAGCGAGGGTGAACAACAACTCCTCTTGGTGCTTGGTCTTCTAAAGTTCACAGCGGAGGAAGAATCTCTGTTCCTGCTCGACGAGCCAGATACCCACCTGAACCCGGCTTGGAGCGTCCAGTACTTGGGCTTCCTTGACCGGTTTATCGAACGTCGCGAAAGCTGCCACATGGTGATCGCGACACACGACCCCTTGGTGTTCTCCCGTTTGCTGAAGTCGCAGGTCCGGATCTTCCGCCGCGATGATTCGGGTAAGGTGCACGTTGAAGAACCTCAGCAGGACCCGCGTGGGATGGGGGTCCAAGCTATTTTGATGAGCGACCTCTTCCGTCTGCGGTCGACGCTCGATCTAGACACGCAGCACGATCTCGACAGACAGCGCCAACTTTCGAGTAAGCAACAACCGTTGACCTCGGCGGAGAAGGCAGAGCTTCAGTCACTTAATACAAACCTGTGCCACCTCGGTTTGACCAGTCGTGACCCCCTATACGACCTTTTCCTGAAGAAGTGGTCTGAGCGTGAGAAGCCGGAATGGACGAAAACAACCGAGCTTACGCCGGAACAGCAGAGAGAGCGCGAGGATCTCGCTGCTGATATTGCTCGTGAATTGGCAGCGGAGCAGAGCTGCGAATGAGATACATCAACTACGACGTCCTGATTGGAGATCCCGAAGTTCAGAGGTTGATAAACGCCGCGGAAGACGCGCGTGCCGAGGTCCTCTCCGAGGCTGAGCCGGCTAGGCGACAAACGTTGGTAGAAAGGCACAGAGACAGATGGGTCGCCTTCCGGCCTCATCTTGCTCGCGTCTCTCACAACAAGTGCTGGTACACCGAGTCGCTGAACCCGGGAACCGACGATGATGTCGATCACTTCCGGCCGAAGGGCAGACTCGCCGAGGATGAAACCCACGGGGGATATTGGTGGGAGGCGCTGAACTGGCGAAACTTCCGTTTCAGTTGCCACCGAGCAAACCGGGTCAGAGCCAATCCTGACACAGGCAGGACTCATGGCAAGGGCGATCACTTTCCGTTGCTCCAGGAGGAAGACAGGTGTCGAACACCGGCCGATGACTTGGGCCGCGAGCGTCCCATGTTGCTGGACCCTACGGACCCAACCGACCCACCGCTTTTGACCTTCAATGTCGATGGGAGCGTCGCTCTCTCCTCCGAGTTCGCAGGGGATGGAGATGCTGAAAGGCGGCTGGAGGCCAGCCGAGTTTACCTTCATCTTGACTGGCCTGCCTTCATGGAGCAGCGAAAATCTCTGTACCGGAAAGTCATTACCAAGATAAACGATGGGGAGCGACAGGAGGGGCGGGCAAGGAGTGGTGACGTCGGGAGCCGCGAGGCACTGAAAACAACTGCGCGCGACCTAATTGATCTAACCAGGGAAGACCGTCCGTACTCGATGGCGGCAAAGGCGTATGTTGCGATGTTTCGGGGGATCCCATGGGTCAGGCGCGCGGTACTGCCTCACTGCTCGTGACGAAAGGAGCCTAGAGCGTGCAGACGTCGGCTGCATCGATTGTTCGGAAGCTGTGGCATTATTGCAGCATCCTTCGCGATGACGGTCTGTCCTACCCGGACTACGTTGAGCAGCTGACCTACCTGCTTTTTCTGAAGATGGCTGACGAGCAGGGAGATGGTCTGATAGCGCCGGAATTCTCTTGGCGCTCGTTTGCCGGGCGGGATGCTGTTTCCCTCCACGCGCACTACTCGAAGGTACTCACCGCCTTGGGACGCTGCGAGGGCACATTAGGAGTAATCTTTCGGAACGCTAGGAACAAGGTAAAAGATCCAGCCAAACTACGTTTGTTAATCGTGGATCTCATCGGTCAAACTGCGTGGACAGATCTGTCCACCGATGTGAAGGGCGATGCATATGAGGGCCTCCTTGAGAAGAATGCGCAAGATACGAAGAGCGGCGCGGGGCAGTACTTCACGCCTCGGTCTCTGATCGATGCAATCGTTGAGTGTGTCCGGCCTCAGCCAGGCGAAGTTATCTGCGACCCAGCCTGTGGTACCGGCGGCTTCCTTCTTGGCGCACACGAGTACATCATCGAGCACAATCCGAAACTCACCTCGCGACAGCGGTGTCACCTGTCCATGAAAGCGATCCGCGGCGTAGAGCTTGTAGAAGAGGTTGCTCGGCTGGCCACCATGAATCTCTTGTTGCACAACATTGGCACTACCGCAAGTGAAGCTGAAATGCCGGTAATCTGTGAAGACAGCCTCAATAGGCCGTCGCAGTTCAAGGCCGATGTTGTGCTGACCAACCCACCATTCGGCGTAAAGGGGAGCGTTACTTTCACCCAGGGCAAAAGAAAAGTTCGAGGCGACTTGACCGTTGTCCGGGAAGACTTCATGCTCGAGACCTCGAATAAGCAACTAAACTTTGTCCAGCACGTAATGTCCATGGTGAAGCCGGCTGGCCGAGCCGCCATCGTAGTGCCCGATAACGTACTTTTTGAGTCAGGTGCGGCCGCGGCGATTCGGCGGCGCCTGTTAGATTCGTGGGAGTTTCATACGGTATTGCGGTTGCCAACAGGTCTTTTTTACGCCCACGGCGTAAAGGCGAATGTGATTTTCTTTGATGCCCCAGCTAAGCCACTTCCTGCACGACGGCGACAAATCTGGGTCTACGACTTGCGCCACGGTCCGCGATTTTCGGTCAAGACCAACCCCCTCAGACGAGGTGATCTGGACGACTTCGTAGCCTGCTACGAATCCCGGTTGAACTCTAACAGAGCGGATGCGCCGGGATCTCACGCCCGGTGGCGCGCATTTTCCATCGCCGATATTTTGCGGGAAAAGGACTGCAACCTCGACATCTCGTGGAGTGATGCTCAACCGAAATTGCCAAGGGAGAATGGTAATCGTCTGGACGAAATCGCCGCGCTTATAGCTGATGATCTCCGCGAAGCGTTGACGAAGGTCCTTGAGCTAACGAGAGGCCAGCCAACCGTGAAATGACGGAGGGCAGCCCGTGGAACCGGTGACGAGACTTGGGAGGCAGCAGACTGCTGTTTCACGCCGTCTTCTTGAGAATGGATTCGAGGAGTCTTTTGGTTGGTTAAACCCCTCTTACGGATTGGTATCGACAAGTCGGCTTGCGTCCGGTGATCGTCCCTGACGGGCTATCGCCACCGCCGACAGACGATCTCAGATACTGAACTTGGCATGTTCTCGCCGGAAACGGAGACCCGACGATGCACGCGCCGGAGTAGCGATTCAAAATTATCCCGGCCAGCGGCATCATTTTAACGGCTATGCCTCAACCCGCCCCCCCTCCCCCGCCGGCTCCCTC
>JAUYEE010000209.1 GCA_030691545.1 bacterium
TCGAAAAAAACCAGGAACGGATGGGAGTTCTGTTCTGGGAGAGCGACCTTCTTGACCCGAAGGCTGTTCTGGACGGCGCCCTGACGGAGGACATCGGCCCCAAAGCGAGGCTGAGCAAGTTGTGGGGAAGGACGCAGCGGAGTGTGAAATCGTTCTTTCAGAAGAGCGATGTGGTTGTGAAGGTCATCTACCTGGGTGAGGCGGAGAGCGAGGAAAAGAGAGACGCGGTGCTGCGGTTCACGCGAGAAATTCAAGGGATTCTACCGGAAGTTCTGAAATGAGCGAAGGACAGGGCAGCAGGTTGGCACAGACGGCGTTGTCGCCAAGAGAAAAGCAGAGGGAACTCGGACGCCCGCTTCACCTGATTTCTGCCGGGATACTGTTCGTGGTGTTTTTCTGGCCGGCTTTTTTCTGGGCAGGAGAGCAGTTGGAAGGCGGGGATGAGCCGTGGCAACTGGTGTTAGTGCCATTCCTTGCGGGGATGATTGTTTCGCAGCGCTATTCGCAACTGCGGGCAGAACAGGTGAAAGCCAGCCCAATCCTGGGAATCCCGCTGATGGTTGTCGGGGCGGCGATGAATCTGTTTGGCGTTGTGATCGAACATCCGGTGCCGTCGCAAGTGGGGATGGTCGCATGTCTCCATGGCGTGGTGCTGTTTCTTTGGGGGTGGCGAGTGTATCGAGGGATGGCGTTTCCGCTGCTTTACCTTTTTCTTGCAGTCCCTCTGCCGAGGACAGTGTTGGTCGCGATGACCGGGTCGCTGAAGGTTCTCGGGGCGGCGGTCGCGGGGAAAATCCTGACGTTTTTCGGCTTCACGCTTGTGCGCGAGGGGGCAATTTTGAAGTTTCCGACATTCACGCTTGTGGTCGCGGACGAATGCAGCGGAATGCAGAGCGTGATTACACTGGGAGTGGCAAGTCTCTCGGTGGCGTACCTGATGGAGGGGCGCTTCTGGAAAAAGGTGGGAATCGTTCTGCTTTCCGTGCCGCTGGCGCTGGTGGCGAACGTGTTTCGGCTCTGCGTGACGGCGTTTCTGGGACAGAGATTTGGGGAGAAAGTCACCCACGGGACGCCGCACACGGTCATCGGGGCAGTGATCGTGCTGATGGCGTTCTTCGGGTTGTACGGGTTATCGAGCGTTGTCTCGGAAAGGGCAGGCGATGGGCGGAATCGCGAGGGAGCTGCGAAGATGAACGCGGATGGATGGAACCGCAGATGAACGCGGATAAACGCGAAAGAAGTGAGCGTGCTCAGGCTTCCGCCGCGGAGGAAGCGGCCCCCGGGCGGGGGACGCCCTGAGCGCTTGCACCGGAGTCCTGGAAACGTACCGAGAGTTCCTTCTCGTCACAATCCGATTCCATCACCGGGGGGGACCGACTTGTTGACGTGTTCTTTCGGGCGGTGATAGAATTTGCCTAACGAATTTAGCAACATGGAAACACGATGATGTCTAGGCGGAGCGAAATCCCATTCTTCAGACCAAGCGTTGGTTCGGCTGAGGTCCGCGAGTTGACGCGGGTGATAAAGTCAGGGTGGCTGACCACCGGCAAGCTTTGCCAGGAGTTTGAAACGGAATTTGCCGATCGCATCGGGGCGAAACATGCCATCGCGCTGAATTCGTGCACCGCTGCGCTTCACCTGGCATTGAAGGCTATCGGTCTGGAGCAGGGGGACCTCGTTCTGGTTCCGACGATGACTTTTGCGGCGACCGCGGAGGTGGTTCAGCATCTGGGCGCGGTTCCGGTCCTTATTGATTGCGAGCCACGAACCTTGTGCATAGACCCTGAGGCAGTGAGATGGACGCTTGATTGCCTTCGCGACGGTGAGGGCGTGCCGGGCTTGAGAGCCGCCCGGGGAAGAAAAACACGCCGGAAGGGCTCCCGCCAGCACACCCCGAACCGGAAGGACGCGCCGGCGGCCCCGTGTTACAGGAGCGGCTTCGAAACGCCGTTCGGGACTGTTCGTGCCATCATCCCGGTCCACTATGGAGGACAAATGGCCGACATGGGAGCGCTCCGGACACTGGCCGAAGAGCGCGGCCTCTACCTTGTTGAGGACGCGGCTCATGCTTTTCCGGCTGCATACCGCGAGAACGAGTCTGCACCATGGCTGTCCGTGGGAACGACCGGAGACATCACCTGCTTCTCCTTTTACGCCAACAAGACCATCACGACCGGCGAAGGGGGCATGGCCGTAACGGACCGTGACGAATGGGCCGCCACGATACGTCTCCTGTCGCTTCACGGCATCTCCCACGATGCATGGAATCGGTATTCTCTGGAGGGGTCGTGGTACTACGAGATCCTCGCCCCGGGTTACAAGTACAATCTCACCGACATATCCGCTGCCATCGGAATTCATCAACTGCGCAGAGCAGACAGCTTTGCTCGACGGCGGCAGCGAGTGGCAGAAAGATACCGGCAGCTTCTCGAGGGGACGAGTGAAATTGAGCTGCCCACCGTCCTGCCGGATCGGAAGCATTCGTGGCATCTCTTTGTGATACGGCTGCGACTGGACCGCCTTCGGAAGTCCCGTGCCGAATTCATCAACGGCATGCGGGCGAGAGGGATAGGGACGAGCGTCCATTGGATGCCCCTTCATATGCATCCATATTACCGAGAGACCTTCGCGTTGCGGCCTGACGATTTCCCGGTGGCCCGCGCGGAATACGAACGGATAGTCAGTCTTCCGATCTATCCTTCCCTCAGCAACGAAGAGATTCGAAGAGTCGTGTCCGGGATAAAGGAACTTATTTCCGGGAAAGGTGTCGCCGTTGGCGGGGCCGGCTGACCCTTTTGAAGAACAGCCAAAACCTCGTCCGAGAAGAACCTCGGTCGTGGAAGAGAGGCTTTCGGGTTTTGGCCTCAGGGGATGGGGCCGAGGGAGGCCGGCAGTGGAGAAAGGCGAGTACAAACCCTGGGGCGATTGTCTCTTTTGCGTCGTGGCCACGGGGCACTTCTTTCGCGATTTGTGACGACGCTGATTCGCGGCATCGGCAAACTGAAGGCCGCTGGTGCGCCAGCCTTTTAAGGCGCACTCCGGCCCGAATAGAGGAAGAGAAGATGGCGAGCCTGAAGGAAGCGCTTTGGCGGAGGCGGCACAGCGCGGCAGTCCTCATAGATGTTGCGTGTATTGTGATTAGTTACTACCTGTCCTTCGTGATTGGGCTGTGGGGTCTCGGTGAGCCGCATTTCCACACCTTTGCGACGACACTGCCACTGGTCCTGGCTTGCCGTCTGCTTCTGTTCTGGGTGTTCAAGGTGCACAAAGGCTCCTGGAGGTACGTCAGCACGACGGACCTCCAGAACATTGTCAAGGCGATTGCCACGAGCCAGGCTCTTATCATTGTCCTGCTGGTGTTCTTAACAAGGCTTGGTCACTATCCGAGGAGGGTGTTCGTCATTGACGCGTTGGTGCTCCTGTCCTTGCTGGGGGGAGCGAGATTTGGTTATCGCATGGTGATGGAGAAGGTCACGGGGGAGAAGAGCAGTGAGGGGCCGGTGCGGACGTTGATCGTGGGAGCCGGAGATGCGGGCGAGAGAGTCGCGCGGAGCTTGAGATATGGAGGAGGGGCAAGAGTTGCGGTGGGGTTTGTGGATGACGATCCTGCAAAGGCGGGATTGCGGATTCACGGAATACCGGTGCTGGGCAAAACCAGTGACTTGTCCTCAATTGTTCAGCAGGTGAGCATTGACGAGGTTATTGTTGCGGCGCCATCAGCCAGCCAGTTGTTCAGACGCAAGATCTTTGCGGCGTGCGAGAGAACACGTGTACGGGTGAAAATGGTGCCGGGCCTCCAGGACCTGATTACCGGAAAGATGCAGGTCAACGACTTGAGCGACGTGGATGTGGAGCGACTCCTTGGCAGAGAGTCCATCAGCACCGACCTGGAGACCGTAAGCGGCTACCTCCGGGGGAAGAGAGTGCTTGTCACCGGCGCCGGCGGTTCCATCGGGGGAGAAATCTGCAAGCAGGCGCTGGAATTCGCTCCGGAGTCTTTGACACTTGTTGGGAAAGGAGAAAACAGCCTCCATGACATACGTTTGCAGCTCGCTTCAAGGGGGTCTCCAGCTAAAATTGACTGCGTCCTGACGTCCATAACAAACAAATTCAAGATGGCCGCGGTTTTCAGTCAGCTCCGTCCGCAGGTGGTTTTCCATGCTGCGGCGCACAAACACGTGGACCTTACGGAAACGAACTGCGACGAGGCCGTGCTGAACAACATCATGGGGACCCGGTGGGTTCTGGATGTATCAGAGCAGTTCGGCGTGGAGAAAGTGGTTGTCATTTCGACAGACAAGGCAGCAGACCCCGCGAGCATCATGGGATGCACGAAGCGCGTTGTGGAAATGATGGTCAGCACTCGCAAGAGCTCCGGCACAACGATTGTCGGAGTGCGGTTCTGCAACGTCATAGACAGTAAGGGGAGCGTCATTCCAACGTTCAGGCGCCAAATAGAACTGGGCGGGCCCCTTACCGTGACAGACGAAAGGATGCAACGGTATTTCATGACAATTTCGGAAGCCGTGGAGTTGGTGATTCAAGCGGGCGCGATAGGCCGCCACGGCGATATCCTGATGCTGGACATGGGGGAGCCAGTGAAGATCGTTGATCTCGCCAAACAGATGATCCGGCTCTCCGGGTATGTTGAAGGAAGGGATATACGCATCGTCCATACTGGGGCCCGGCCCGGGGAGAAGCTGGAGGAGCAACTCCTGGGCCGGAATGAAACTCAGGTCGAGACTGAGCATCCCAAGATTCGGCGAATCCGATTCAGGGAGGAGCGGCCGGCCCCGGCGTCCTTGTACAAAGACATAGACTACTTGATCGAAAAGAGTATTGCCCTGGAACTGGACAAGGTTCGCCAGAAACTCAAGGAGATCGTGCCAGAATACAGTCCGGATTCTGCCTGGCAGGCACAGGGTTGCCAGCCCGGGAAGAAGTCCGCCCCGGTCACCACAACTCAAGGGATACGCCCGAGCGCGTGACGGGCCAGAGAGTCGAGCCATCAGCCTCCTTTGTTGGCTACGGTAGGCAGGAATGACAGAGTCCGACGTATACATCTGCGGGCTGCGACGGCGGGCTTTTCGGAGACGCTCGTCGTAGCGAACACCCGGCAAGACATCTCCTGACTGCTGTGACGGAGACTGTCCGGCATTTCTCTCAAGCGGTTCTGCTCCGCAGACGGCGGCTTTGAGCGCATTGTGTCGAGCGTTTTGGAGATTTGGGCATCGCTCAGGTTGGGCTACTATTGATGATTGCGCTGGCAAAGCAACAACACTTGGGCTCGCGTCGAGAGGTTGGCGCCACGGGGCTTTGCTGCAACTTCGGCTGCCCCGCTTCAGCGGGGCTTCCCGCAGGTGGCCTTGAGGCGGGCCCGAGTGAAGCCTTTCTCGCCTCACGCCACCCTGTCGTTCCATTGGCAAGGCAAAGCTCGATAATAGGTAACGTTTGTCTTCGGTTGCATTCAGCAGTCGGCTTTGTTCTTCCAATGCCGCTTTTTCTGTGGGGGGGGCCGAAAAATAAGGGCCGCGCGTTCTCTCGTCGGTGTGTGCTTTTGAGAAATCGCCATAAAGGTCATAGCAAGGACCTTCAGGTCCGAGAAAAAGGATCGCTTACGGAGGTAGTCTATCTCGATGCGGAGTTTGTGCCGCATGACCGGCGGATAGGCTTCCTTTATCTCCTTTCCTGCGAGGAGTCTCTCCTCGTGGCGGTACTGAATGGAAGCGAGGCTGGTGATTCCGGGGCGGACGCTCAGAACCCTGCGCTCCTCCGGCGTATAGAGGTGTATCCAGGGCGGCGTCTCGGGCCGCGGGCCGACGAGGCTCATGTCTCCCTTGAGAACATTGACGAGGGCGGGGAGCTCGTCGAGTTTGGTTCGGCGGAGGAGGCGTCCGATTCGCGTGATCCGGGGGTCGTCGCCAGCGGTGACACTGTAGCCGAATTTCTCGGCGTCCTTGACCATAGTGCGGAACTTAATCATGCGGAAAGGCTGTCCGCCGTACCCAACGCGCACACCGGTGAAGAAAACGGGCCCGGCAGAGGTGACCCTCACGGCAAAGGCGATGAACAGAAGCAGAGGAAGAAGAAACACCAGCATGGCTATGGAGACAACGAGGTCGAACAGCCGTTTCAGGTCGAGCCGTTGAGGCGGGAGATTAAACTGCTTGATTCTCTCCCGGGTCTTCCCTGTTTGTTCTGGAGTTACCGTTTTGTGATTCATCTCCCGGCAAACCATGGATGTTGGGCGGAATCGCTTCACCTCAGCCAGTTGGCGAAGTCCGTCACGAACTGATGGACGACTTCGTCGGTCTTCAGGTTCTTCACCAACTGGGGGAAGAATTTCGGCGGCACAGTGACAATGTCGGCTCCTGCCTGAAACGCCTGATTGACGTCCATGATGTGGCGGATGCTGCCGACGATAATCTCGGACGGCACGGCGCCTTCTCGGAACGTATCTTTGGTCTGTTTGACAATCTCGAAGGCGTCGTACCCAGAGTCGCGGATTCGCCCGACAAAAAGGCTGACGAAGTTGGAGCCCGCCAGAGCAGCCATCACTGCCTGATTATAGGACATGCAGCAGGTGCAGTTGATCTTAATTCCCTTCTGGCGGAGCTGGTGGATAACCCACAGCTCATCCCAGCCGATGGGGACCTTGATATACAGCTCGCTGTAGTCGCTGAATTCCTCCACGAAGCTCTCCGCCTGGGCCACCATCTCTTTCGGGTCCACAGTGAATACCTCGACGCTGAGGGGCCGGTCCGGGCCATACTTGCGAATCACGTCAATGATTTTTCGAATGTGCTCCTTGAAATCGCACTTCTCCTCGCGGGCGAGGATAGAAGGATTGGTTGTGACTCCGCTGGGGAAGCCTCTCTTGAAGGATTCTTCGATTTCCTCCAGGTTCGCAGAGTCAACAAAAATCTTCATGGGAATGCCCTTTCCGTTCATCAAGGATTTCAAGGTGGTCCTGGGACGTCATGGCCTTTGTATAATTTAATCCATCGCTCGATTTCCTGCGCAAGCGCCTCTTCTCCGGCGGCACGGGCAAGGCGGAGCGCCAGGGTGAGCCCCTGGTGAGCTCTGGCGTTGTTGGGGTCAAGGCGAAGGGCGTACGACAAATGGCCGGTCGCCTCTTTGAGTTGACGGGTGGAAATCAACGCGAGCCCAAGGATGCAATGCGTATCCGCGGGGTTGTACACTGGCTCGAGGTCGGGCTGGCGCGGCAGGAGCCTCAAAGCTTCTGAGAGATGGGTAATGGCCTGGTCAAATTCTCCCTCGTTAAACAGCGCCATGCCCAGGTCACAGTGGGCACGGGCATCCCTCGGATCCAGCCGTAAGGCCTCTCGAGAATGGGCCAGCCCCTCGCTGCGCATGTTCTTGACGTGGTACAGGAGAAATCCCAGCCTCTGGTGCGCCTCTGCGTTGTTCGGGTTGAGCTCCAGTGCTTTTCTGTATTTCGGTAT
This sequence comes from bacterium, assembly GCA_030691545.1. Classification (GTDB taxonomy): domain Bacteria; phylum Auribacterota; class JABMQX01; order JABMQX01; family JABMQX01; genus JAUYEE01. Next base: position 7,467 of record JAUYEE010000209.1, read on the forward strand.
GGCGCCATCGGGGTCGCTGGCTCTATCGAACTCGTCTCCGGCTCTGACGTAGGAGAAATCATCGAGGAATTTCTCGCCGATTTTCTTGATCGCCGAAGCGTTCGTGTTTACGAACTCCGGTATGTTGGCGGCCCGGTCCGGATCGGTAAAGTGCGACAACAGGACGGGAGGGGTGCTGAGTCCTTCCTCGTTGATATGAGTGAGGAAGAGTTGGGTGTAGGCCGAATAGGCTTTCGAAGAAAAGACAAGCCACTTACTGTTTGGCGACCAACTGTGCCAGGAATTCATCCGATCTGTGTTGCAGCGAAGTCTTCTGGCCTCGCCTCCCTCGGCCGGGACGATATGAAGCTCGCTATCGGGCTGAAGCAACATATAATTCTTGGCTTTGCAGAACACGATCCATTTGCCATCGGGTGAGTACTTCGCGAAGAAGTTGCTCATGCCGTTGTTGGAAGCCCCCTCAAGCGGCTCAGGCTTGCCGCCCTTTCCGTCATTGAATGGAATCCGATACAAGTCGAACAAAAAGGGCTTTCCATCTTCGAGGAATTCCTTGCATTCTTCGCGGGTAAGAAGCACTTTGCCTCGGTCTTTATCCCGCTCGAGCCTGTATGCTCTGGCTCTGGCAAAAACGAGATACTTCCCGTCGGGGCTCCACGTGGGGTTGCTCTGGACGTATTCGGGATCATCCGCTCCCGGCAGTGAATGGAAGGCACGGGTCTGCCTGTCATATAGACACAGAATGCCCTTGATGGGGAAAAAGAGTTGCGAGAATTCCAGACCTGGTTTCGGAACAAAGACGGACCTATCCTTCACCGTGCTCACCACAAACCTGCCATCTGGAGAGATCTGAGAAAGGAGTCCGAAGGTCAGCTCCCTGTCTTCCTTCCTGTAATCGTCCCACGTTATGATATCGCCGGTGGCGAGGGTGATTTGTTCGGCGACCTGTGTGATAACGTATGAGCCCTTGCTGTTAGCATAATCTACATCCATCGCGAGAGTTCTGCCATCGGCGGGAAACGAATGACAGTTTCCACAGACCGGCAATTTCTGGAGGACAACAGGAGGCCGCGGCGAAGAAATTGCCCCAAAACGCCACCGGATATGGGAGGGATCCTTGACCGCATCAACAAATGGCAGGTTCACTTCACGATAGAAAATGGGGGCGCCGACTTCGTCCTGGGAGGTTTTGACTGAGATTCGGCCTCCCGTCACGATTCTTACCGGGGAGGAGCGCTTGACGCCTAAGATGGTGACCTCCGCCTCTTTTTCCAGTGATCGCCTCTTTATGGCCTCCCATTCGTCTGCCTTCGGCCTCCATTCCGGAAGGTGCGTAAGGAAATTCATGCGCCCTTCGTCATCCTGGAACTTGATCGTGACCAGATAGGTGTAAGACTCGGGTTGGCTGTCTTTCCAGCGAAACGTGGGGGGCACAATTTCCGGCGGGAAAAGCGTCTCATTGAGCGGATAGCGAATCGTCAACCCACTGTATTGCGCTTCATCCTCATAGACTGCCAATATGTCCTCTGCCCGAAGCTCGGGCTTACGGGACGCGATTAGTATCACAACCGCAATAGCGACAGCCACCGCGCTGATGCCCATGACGAGATATATGACTGATGTGCGCCCAGGTCTTTGCATGGCCGACGCGCCCACTTCACTATGCTCTCTGTGTTCTATGGTTTGGCGTGAGCATTCGTGGCAAAGCGCCCCCTCTGGCTGGTCAAGGGGCCCTGCGTCGCCACCTTCCCTTCCTCCCCCATCGGATTCCGCGGACCTCCTGTTATCGGCGTTTGCAGAGCCTCTTTTGATGCGGTGCAGCCCCACATCATCATACAGGCAACATACCTTTCATCCATGTAATTCCGGCTTCATCTTCCGTCTGCTTCTCGGGATAGTATGATTTCCGCGGCTTGCGCGAGGTTCTCGACGGTGTAGTCGCTGCGAACGGTTCGGCCCCGCCCGTGGCGGGGTTGCTCGGTAGAGCAGGGGCTTTTGACGAGGATCGTCGTGCAGCCGACGGCGGCTCCCGCCTCGGTATCCTTCCATCGGTCGCCGATCATGTACGATGCGGCGAGATCAAGCTCCCATTGTTCCGCAGCTTGCAGAAGCATTCCCGGCTTTGGCTTGCGACAGTCACACGCATCCTCGTTATCATGCGCGCAAACGTAGATTTTGTCAACGGGGAGGTTGCCCGCGAGGACGGCGTGCATCTTGTCGAGTTCCTCGTGAGTAAGGGTTCCACGGGGAATGTCCGGCTGGTTTGTCACTACGAAGATGAAGTAACCCGCATGTTTCAGAGCGGAGAGGGCTTTCTTGACGCCGGGAAGAATGCGAAAGTCCTCGACCTTCTTCGGGGTGACAGGGATGCCTTCGACCATGAGGGTCTCGTTGACAACGCCGTCCCTGTCGAGGAAGACCGCTCTATTCATCGTGCACCGCGATCTTCTCCCGAAGGCAGTTGGCAATGAGGTGCTCGAGGGCCATGTGGAAGGATTCTGTCTGAGGGGTGGAGTCCACGGGGATGATGACGCAGACGTCGGCGAGGTCCTTCATGGCCCCGCCGTCAAAACCGGTGAAGGCGATGGTCTTGCCTCCGTGCTCCCTCGCGTATCTCATGGCTTTGAGGAGGTTTTGCGACCACTCGATAGCGGGGTCCTCGATCTTGCCCCCGTGAACACTGAACACCACCAGCAAGTCGCCAGGGCGGAAGTAGTTTTTCAGTTGCTCGACATAGACTTCGCTCCAGCCGAGGTCGTTGGTCAAGGCGCTGACCCACGAGACGTTATCGTTGAGGCAGAAGGCGCGGAAGCGTTTTTTTCCCTCGACGATGGTGGCTTTGTTGAAGTCATTGTTCGCGTGAGAGGCGGTGGCTGCGGACCCGCCGTTCCCGACGAGGAAGACCTGTTGGTCATTCTTCCAGGCCTCGAACAGCAATTCGATCGCCTCGTCAATTCTCTCCAGTGGCATGCGATCAATGACCTGTTTCATCTCGGAGAAGTACGCTCTGAGATACTCCTCATTCTGCATTCGATTGTTCCTCCAATCCTTCGTGTTCTTCGCCTGCCCGTTCCCGCGCACAGGCATCGGGCGCCGCGCCTCCCACCGTGCGCGCCCTTGCCCCCATTCGGCCGAACGGCCAGGGTGTCCTTCGTGGTTCTTCCCTTCGCCTTCCTTCTCCGGAAGGGTGTCTGACGATGACCTCTATCACGGACACGGGCGGTTTCGCCACGAGAAGAAGTTGGATAGAAGTTTCGTGCCCTCGAAGTCAAAACTATATCGCATTTCGCGGAGATTTTCTTTCCGCATCGCTTCGCGGAGGCACTGGTGTCCTTCCTCGATGTAGAAGAGGAAAAAGCCACCGCCGCCGGCTCCCATGATTTTGCCGCCGAGGGCGCCGCAGTCGCGGGCAATTTCGTAAAGCCGGTCAATTCGCGGGTCGGAAACTTTTCTCGACAGGTTTTTCTTCGTCGTCCAGTGCTCGTGGAGAAGCTCGCCGAAACGGCGGAGGTTGCCCGATTCGATCGCCATGAGGATCTCCCGACCGATTTCTTTGATTCGGTGGAGGCTCTCGACGACGGCGCCTTCGTCCCGCTTGGCCGCGGCGGATTGGTGCTTCAGGATGTCGTCCGCGCTGCGGGATGTTCCTGTGTAGAAGAACAGAATGTTGGCGTTGAGCTGATCGAGGACAGCATCGGCGATTTCCGCCCGGCGAGCGTGGACGGCGCCATCCGGGTCAATCTCGAGAACGACAAATCCGCCAAGCGCCGCGAGATATTGGTCCTGCTTGCCGATGGGTTTTTTGAGAAGGTCAATCTCGATGTGGCAGGCTTCTTCGGCGAGAGTCTCCAGAGGAACATATTCTCTCTTAAGGACGTGAAGCCCGTGAAGGAGACCGACGGCATAGGCGGACGACGAGCCGAGCCCTGTTCCGGCGGGGATGTCGGCGATGGAGGCGATCTGGATGGCGTTCTCGACTCGCATGTATTCGAGGGAGGCGCGGACGATGTCGTGCTGAACCTCGGAGAGCTTTTCCACCCGCTCCGAACGAGAGTAAATGACGCGGATGAGGTCGTCCACCAGCGGACGGTGGATAAAGGTGTACATGTACTTGTCTATGGTGGCGCTGAAGATGAAGCCGCCGTGTTTGGAGTAGTACGATGGAAGGTCCGTGCCGCCCCCTCCGAGAGGAATCCGAAACGGTGTGCGGATGATAATCATGTTGGTGCGATTTTCCTCCAGAGTTCCTGTGCCCGTTCGTAGGCTTCGGGCGTGTCTATCCAGATGACGTTCTTGACCTTGAAAGCATGGAGAGCCATGCCCCGTTCGAGAGCTTGCGGAAAGACGTCCCTCCCGAAGTCGGAGAATCCGGGAGGAATCAGTTCCATGATTTCCTTATCGAGCACGAAGATGCCTGCGCTGACGCAATGTCCGAGCTCCGCCGCCTCCTCTGGAGATGGCTTTTCGACGAGTCTCTCGATTCGGCCGGTTTTCTCGTCAAAGACGACCACGCCGGAGGAGGTCACCTCCTCTCGCCAGTGGACAGAGATGGTGGCGGCGGCTCGAGAGTGCCCGTGCGCCTGCACGAGTTGTCGGAAGTCGCAGTCGGTCAGGTTATCGCCATAGACAACGAGAAAAGGCTCGCTGCCGAGTTGTGGCAGCAGCTTGCGAACGGCCCCGGCCGTGCCGAGGATTTCTGGCTCGTACGAATAGGTCATGTTGACGCCCAGACGGCTTCCGTCTCCGAAATGCTTGCGAATAGCATCGGGCAAATGATGCAGATTGATGTACATATCGCGGAAGCCCTGGGTCTCCAAACGACGGATCGTGTGCTCGATAATCGGAACGCCGTTCACGGGAAGAAGAACCTTGGGGACTTCCTCGGTCAGTCCCCCAAGGCGCGTTCCTTCGCCCGCTGCAAGAAGCACGACCTTCATGTCGTTACCTTGGCGCAATTTCGTTGCAAGAAGCAGATGGAGCAAACTCTGTTCATCGCTCTCAGAGGGCTGAGCACGTTCACCTCCTTCGCGTTTATCCGCGTTCATCTGCGTTCAGTTGCGGTTCCATGCAATCCCCTTCTGCTCCGATCGGGCGGATGGCCATTCCATCGGAGATGTAGTCCCTGCCGCAGGAGCAGCGGGCTTTATCGTCGGTGAACTCGAGTTTGAGGCCGCAGCGGCAGACCCATCCGTGCTGCCTCGCCGGATTTCCATACACGAGAGCATAATCGGGCACGTCTTTCGTCACGACCGCTCCTGCGCCGACGGAGCAATATTCGCCCAATGTGTTCCCGCAGACGATGATGGCCCCGGCGCCGATGCTGGCGCCTTTGCGAACGAACGTCGCAACGAAGGGCCGGCGAAAGCCGGAGCGAGGGTTCGGGTCGTTGGTGAAAATCATGTTCGGGCCGAGGAAAGCATCGTCGTCAACGGTAACCTTCTCCCAGATGCAGACGTGGTTTTTCACGATGACGCGGTCACCGATGGAACTGCCGCTCTCTAAGAAGCAGTGCTCGCCGATGTTGCAGTCTTTTCCGACCTTTGCGCCATCCATGACGTGCGCCCACGCCCAGACCCGCGTTCCCTCGCCGACCTCGTCGGACTCGACAAGCGCCAATGGGTGCTTGAAGTAGCGAGCGGCTTGGCTCATCCCTTTTTCAGCGTGAGAAGAACGCGCGGATTTTTTCGCAGACATATTCGACCTGTGAATCCTGAAGCATTGGGCACATAGGGAGCGAAAGTATCTCCCTACAAGATTGCTCCGCCACTGGAAAATCGCCCAGGCGGTGACCGAAACGAGCATACGCTTTTTGAAGGTGGAGGGGAATCGGATAGTGCAGCCCGGCGCCGATGCCCTGTTCGTTGAGATAGGAGCGGAGCTCCTCCCTTCTATCCGACGGGGCGCGAATCACGAACAGGTGATAGACGTGTTCGGCGCCTTCGAGGACCGAGGGAAGGGTGACCTGCTCGACGCCGTCCAGAAACCCGCGATACATGTCGGCAACCCGCTGGCGACGTGCGGTCCAGCGGCGGAGGTGGGGGAGCTTAACGCAGAGGACAGCCGCCTGGAACTCGGACATTCGGTAGCAATGTCCCTCGATGTCGTGGATGTATCGCTCGATGCCCCCGTGGACGCGGAGACGCCGGATGGTCTCATGCAGGGATTCGTCATTCGTGACCACGGCGCCGGCATCGCCGTAGGCGCCGAGGTTCTTGCCGGGAAAGAAACTGAAGGCGGCGACGCGGCCAAAGTTGCCGACCATGGTTCCGTTGAAACGAGCGAGGTGCGCCTGGCAAGCGTCCTCGATCACGACGAGGTTGCAGCGCCGGGCAATCTCGCCGATGGCATCCATGTTCGCGGGCTGGCCGTAGAGATGAACGGGGATGATGGCTTTTGTTCTCGGCGTGATCGCGGCCTCGATCTTTGTTACGTCAATGTTGTACGTTTCAGGGTCGTGGTCAACGAAGACGGGTTTGGCGCCGGTGAGGGAAACGACTTCGGAAGTGGCGATGAAGGTGTTGACAGGGACGATGACCTCGTCGCCCGGACCCAATCCGAGCGCCCACAGCGCCATGTGGAGAGCGCTCGTCCCGCAGCTTGTGGCGAGACAATAGGGCGCCCCGATGGCTTCACGAAATTCCTTCTCAAACCGCTCATTGTACTTGCCGCTGATGAAGGCGGTCCGCTGGAGGATGTCGTCGAAAGCAGCGTGGATTTCGTCTTTGATCTCGAGGTACTGGGCGTAAAGGTTGAGGAACGGGACTTTCAAGTTGATGGACCTCCATGACAATCGAATCGGCGGATCTGTTCGAGGGTGCGCATGACGTCGAGCATGAACTGCTTGCCGGTGAGCGGCTCGTGACCTCCTGCGATGCTTGTGTGGAAATGCTCAACCACCTCGTGAAGCGGTTCGGCGTTGGGATATTGGGGAAAGGAAGACTCTTTCGTCGCGAGGCGGTAGATCTCGATTTTCTGTTCCTTTTTTAGGTCGTCGAAGAGAAGAAACTTCTCGTCATCGTAGAGGAGGAGTTGTCGCCTTCGGTCGGGCAGGGACCAACTGTAGCTGAGCTGAACGGGGATGCCCTGAAGGTCCAGTTCCATGAAAGCGGTGTCGCAGAGACTTGGGTCGAGGATGTGAATCCGACGGACGGATTTGACGGCGAGAGGGTGGTCAAAGACAATCCGCAAAACGGAAATATCGTGAAAGGCGAGGTCCTCGATGACGTCGGTTCCGCTGATGCGGATGAGGTCGAGAATCCGCTGAAGGTTGTGGAAGCGGAGGTCGTCTCCATGGCGGACGGATTGGACGAAGCGGAGGTTCGGGAAGAGTCCATCTTGAACGAGCTGGCGCACCGTGAGCGTCGCCGGATTATAGACGAAAGTCGAGTCCACCATAAAAACCAGACCCTTTTTCTCGGCGAGGGCGCACAATTCCTCGACCTCTCCGACGGTCTGAGCGGGCGGCTTGGCGACCATGACGTGCTTACCGCACTCGAGCGCCTGGCGCACAAGCTCGAAGTGCGTTTCGGGAGGGGTGACGACGGCGACAGCGTGAATGTCCTTGTTCTCCAGTACTTCTTCAAGGCTGTTGAGGGGCTGAAACCTCTGTTGCGAGAGAGCCTGGCGGACGCGCTCGGAGTCCTTGTCGAAAGCATATACGTTCGAGAAGGACGAGTTCTCGCAGAAGTTTCTCAGGACTTTGCTTCCCCACCATCCCAGTCCCAGGACGGCGGCGTTGAGAGTCTTGTTGCTCAAGGTTTGCAGGACCCTTGCGGCTGGAAAGCCCGTTTCGCGCTGCACAACAGGCCGGCAGCCTGTGCTACCGAGGCCGCTTGTCTCCCGCGACGGATCGCAAAGGCTCGTCAGGACCGAGCCGAAGGAGTTGTTGCGGCGATGCTGACCTGCCCTACGGTGCAGTCTCTTTGCCTATTACGTGTATGATAACGGGCCAGCAAAGAGAGTCAAGCGCGCAATTCAGCGGGGGAGCGCAAGGCCACGGGGGATCGTCGAGAGACACCGATAGACTTTCTCACCACACTTTTTTCGCTCGCCGACCCGTGAGAGGTATAGAATAACGCGCCATGCAGGAACCCGCCGGACTGGTGCAAGGCGCACTCGCGGCGGAAAACCAATCTTCAGCAAGGAGGCCCAGAAATGAAATCGCTTACTCGCAGGGTCAGCAAGATCAAAACAGTACCTCAGAAAAAGCGAGACGGGCCGGGAATCTCGCGTAGGTCGTTCGTGAAAAGCCTGGGCGGCATCGGGGCAGGGACAGTCTTTCTCTCGACGGGCATTGCGAAACGAGCCGCGGCCCAGTACGGTCCCGTGTACACAGACGGTCTTTCGGCCGAGCAACTGACCGACATGTACACGACCATGCTCAAAATCCGCCTGTGGGAGACGAAAATCAAGGACCTGATTCTTGCGGGTGGATTTCGAGGTGTCGCCCACCTGTACGTCGGGCAGGAGGCGATTGCGGTGGGAGTTTGCAGCGCTCTGAGGAAAGACGACTACATCGCCAGCAACCACCGCGGGCACGGGCATCTCATTGCGAAGGGCGGCGATCTCGGAAAGATGCTCGCGGAAATCACTCACAAGGCGACCGGGTACTGCAAAGGGTACGGCGGCTCCCTGCACATCACGGACATCAGCCTCGGGATACTCGGCATGAACGGCGTCGTCGGCGCCGCGCATTTGTTCGCCGCAGGGGCAGCTTACGGAATTAAGGTAAAGGGAACAGACCAGATCGCCGTGAGCTTCGGCGGAGATGGCTCCCTTCAGAACAGCTTCTTCACGAGCGCCGCAAATGCCGCCTCGGCATGGAAGCTCCCCTGGATCGCAGTCATCGAGAACAATGCGTTCCAGATATGGGTGCGGTCGTCTGATGTGTACGGAACTCAGGACCTGGCGCGTCGCGCGGACGGTTTCGGCATCGAGGGACGAGTCGTGGACGGGAATGACGTTCTATCCGTTTACAACGTCGCCAGGTACGCTGTTGAGAAGGCTCGCGCGGGCAACGGCCCGACGGTAATCGAGTGTAAAACCTACCGGTGGTACGACCACTATGGCGCGGGCGGCGCCCGAATAGGGGTGGACGGCGCCTTTGGCCTCGGCTATCGCTCCGACAGGGAGCTAAGGGACTGGATGGCCAAGGACCCTATTGTGCGATTCCGGAAGTTTCTCGTGAGCGAGAAGGTCCTCACGGAAGAGCGAGCCGAGGAAATCGTCGCGGAAGTCCGGCAGGCCGTCGAGGATGCGGCCAAGTTTGCCGAGGCGCAACCCGTCCCCAAACCGGAGGACGGTCTTTTGAATGTTTTTGCGGAAGGCTCTGTTCCGCTGCACAACAGTTGACCGAGAAGGGAGGTGATAACAATGCCGAAAAGCATGGGCTACGCAATCTTAGAAGCGATTCAGGGAGAGATGCGCCGCGACAAGCTCCTGACGCTCTTCTACGAGTACCAGACGCCGGCAGCGGGCTGGAGCAACCGCAGCATCAACTTAGAGGCGGAGTTCGGGCGAACGAGGGTGCGATTCTGCGCGATAGACGAGGAGTGGATTGTCGGGGGCGCCATGGGGATGTCCATGACCGGCGTTCCGGCAATCGCGCACATCCCGAGCATGGCGACGTTCATCCCCTACGAACTGATGTTTAACCATGCCGGAAAATTGCGGCACATGACTGGCGGGCAGGCGGCATTTCCGATGGTCCTGTGGGCGGACATGGCGAGGCGATGGGCGTTCCAGGGCGGGCAACACGCGGACGCAGGGCTTGAATCTTCCTACGCGCGGCTGGCGGGTTTGAAGGTCGTGATTCCCTCGACGCCGTACGATGCCAAGGGGCTCATGGTTTCGGCGATCCGCGACGTGGACCCGGTGGTGTATTGTCAGTACCCCGTCCCGTCAGCCGGTCCGGAAGTCCCCGACGAGCCGTACACCGTTCCAATTGGGGAACCCGCGATCCGCACTGAGGGGAAAGACATCACTATCGTCGGCTATGCGCCGCAGACGGCGGAGATTGCCAGGGCAGTCGAGGAGCTGAAGAAAGACGGCATCAGCGCCGAGTTCATTGACCCCAGGACGTTGGCGCCGTTAGAAGGCGTCATGCCAACCATCATCGAGTCGGTCAAGAAGACCGGTCGGCTTCTGACCTCCGACGAGGGCTCCTACACGTTTTGCAATTGTGCCGAGATTATCGCCCGGGTCGCCGAAGCTGTCCCCGGAGCGAAATTCAAGCGGCTCGCGTTTCCTGACGCCCCCGCACCCGGCGCCCCGGAGATGCTCAATTACATGAACGTGGACGCTACAAGAATTGCCGCCGCGGCGAGAAGACTGCTGAAGGCGTAAGGAGCACAAAATCGTGCCCCCACCTTTGACTTTGCTGGCGGCTCACTATAAAGTGGAGGTGACGGAACGGGTAAGTGGCCGCTGCTGCTCGGTCAAGCAAATAGCGTTTTGGGAGATGTTCAAGTGCCAAACAGATACACAGCCGTAACAAAGAAGGACGGAGATTGGTGGATTGGGTGGATAGAAGAGATTCCGGGCGTCAACTGCCAGGAAAGGACGCGCAAGGAACTCCTCGAAACCCTGAGAATCACTCTGAAGGAGGCTCTGGAACTTAACCGCCAGGAATCTCTCCGGGCGGCACAAAGCGAGTTCTCCGAAGAGGCCATATCGCTGTGAAGCGCGAGCAGCTCCTCAAGCATTTGAGGAAGTGCGGATGTCAGTTGCTGCGGGAAGGCGCCAGGCATTCATGGTGGACTAACCCAGTGCAGAACAAGAGATCGGCTGTTCCCAGGCACAATGAAATCGCGGAAATTCTGGCAGGAAAGATCTGCAAGGATCTCGGTGTTCCTCCTGTGAAGTGACAACGGTGCAAACGGAGGCGCCGGATGGGTTACAAGCAGCGGGAGTCGCTACCTCCGGTCTCCGTTATTAGTCGTATTCCTCCTTGCGAACAAGATGAGCAGGCCCATGATCAAGAAGGTTGTGAAGAAAGGCAAATTGGAGGATTTTTCAGAGGTCAAGGAGAACCTTGCGTACTGGCTGTCCAAATCGCCGGAGGAACGCGTGGAGGCGGTGGAGTTCCTGAGAAGGCAGCGCCATGGAAGTTCAGAAAGACTTCAGCGAGTTGTTAAGGTTATTCAACGCTCATGATCTGGTCAATGTGGCCCCTGACGTCTGCGCACTAACCTAAGCCCCGGCATGCTTAACTTGCGGTCGAGAGGAGACGAGGATGACATCGCGTCATTCACTCAGCGAGACTCTTGGTGTCTTTGTGGTGGTATTGATGGGCCTGCAAGCAGATGTGGCAGGTTTGACACCGGAACAGGACACCGACTACTGGGTCGAACCAATGAGGAAAGTGCATGCCCGATTCACTGGCGAAAAGGGAACGTTCGCACACTTCGGCGACTCAATTACTGTCACCATGGCGTTCTGGACGCCTCTCGCCTACGACCCAAAGGGAATGAGCGCGACGACCTCCCAGGCCCTCAAGCTCGTCAAGTCGTACATGAAGCCGAAATGCTGGAGGGAATGGAAAGGCCCTGAATACGGCAACACGGGGATGATGACCATCCGCTGGGCGCACGAGAACGTGAATGACTGGCTCAAGCGGCTCAATCCTGAAGTCGTCCTCATCATGTTCGGAAGTAATGACGTAGGGCAGATGGAAGTGCAGGAATACGAGCGGAAAACCCGCGAGGTCGTCGAGCGATGCCTGAGCAATGGAAGCATCGTGATTCTCACGACAATGCCGCCCCGGAGCGGCATGCTGGAGAAATCGCGCATATTCGCAGACGCGGTGAAAAAGATCGCGCGTGAGAAGAACGTGCCCCTGATTGACTATTTCGGGGAGACTCTGAAACGCCGGCCCGAGGACTGGGATGGTTCTTTGCCGAAATTCAAAGACACCCCCGGCGACGAGTACCAGGTTCCGACTCTCATCTGCCGCGACGGCGTGCACCCATCGAACCCAAGCACTCACCAGGATTACTCGGAGGAATCGCTGCGAAGCAACGGCTACGTCCTGCGAAACTACCTCACGTTGCTGGCATACGCGGACGTAATACGGAAGATTCTCCAATAGGCGTGATCCGGTCTTCCTTTGCCCCGCGAGGCGTCGAACGACGGATTTCACCACGAAGAACACGAAGAGCGCGAAGGAAAAGCAAGACATCTCGCAGGATGCTTCGCCTTTTCCGCGATCCTCAGTTCGCGCCCTTGACACGCATGTGAATCGCGTAAAGGCCCGTACCGGCCGTGATGAACAGCGATTGCCTGTCCTTGCCGCCGAAGCAGACGTTGGCGGTCCAAGGCTCCTTGACTTCAATCTGCTCGATTTTCTTACCTGTCTTGTCGAACACCGCCACTCCGCGGCCCGTGAGGTAAACGTTCCCCTCGTTATCAATCGTCATGCCGTCGGAGCCCATCTCGCAGAACAGCTTCTTGTTGGAGAGCGTCCCATCCTCGTTGATGTCATAAGCGTATGTCTTCCTCGCTCCAATGTCGGCGACGTATAGCTTCTTGCCGTCGGGAGTGCCGATGATGCCGTTGGGCTGGACAAGGTCGTCGGCAACGCGCGTCAGCGTTTTGCGGTCCGGGGAAAGGTAATAGACGCACTGTCCATCTTGCTCCATCGTCCCCCGGTTCCAATACGGTCGTTTGTAGAAGGGGTCGGTGAAGTAGATGCCGCCGTCCGGTCGAACCCACAGGTCATTCGGCCCGTTGAGCAACTTGCCTTTGTAGTCCTTGACGAGAACTGTCGCATTCCCTTTCGGGTCAATGGACCACAACTGATTCTTCTCATCCGCACACGCGAGCAGATTGCCGTTCTTGTCGAAGTACAGTCCATTCGAGCGGCCGCATGGCTGCATGAACGTCGAAAGCTTGCCGTCCACGCTCCATTTCATGATGCGGTCGTTCGGCTGGTCGGTGAAAAACACATTGCCTTCGCGGTCCACTGCCGGCCCCTCGGTGAACGCGAACTCACCGGAGAGCTTTTCGACTTTGGCGCCCGGCGCGAGTATGCTTTGCTCTGCCGGGGTCGCCAGCGGCAGGTGAACCAGAGCAACGGCAAGAACCGTCATAAGAAGTGGCCTTTCCATCGTGCCTCCTCCCTTGTCGCGAGAACGCGAAGTTGAAATGAATGCCGCCCCTTTGCTGTGGCATGCACCAGGCTGGTGAGCAGAAAAAGGGCCTAAACCACCTCCGCAATAACGCCTCGCCATAATGAAGCATCCTCGGCAAACTGTCAATGCCCCTGGCGGGGGTGCGGCTACGTTTGAGTGGGACATGCCGCCGGGATTTGCTTGTGACGGGGAGTGCTGAGCCGAGGTCCACTGGAGAGGCGCCTCTCTGTAACGCCGGCATCTTGCCGGCTGTCTCGGGGGCATCTTGCCCCCGGTTCGACTTCGCCAGGGTGAAACAGGGTGATTGCCATGTGAGGGCGGGACGCCCTCACGACTGCCCCGCCCTGGCGGGGCGGCGTTACTTCTGGCCTACCACCGGGCCAACAGCCCAAGGCCCACCATTCAAGCGTAGCCACTCACACCCCGGCGGCTCCCCGTTGAATACGCCAGCGGATTTGTAATAGAATGCGGCAAAGGGTTGAAGTTGTTGACCGTAAACCAATCCATGCGGGCGAGCAAGCCTCGCCTCCCGGAAGCCGATTCGCCGCGTGAGGCACGCTATGAGAAGCAGGAAAAACCGCAACGCCGCCAGGAAGAAGAGGCCGCTTCTTTCCTCGGACGATTCTCTGTCCCGCGGGAATTGGAGGCGACGGGCGTTGTTCGCTACGGCAGTCGCGTGCTTACTTGTCGCCGGCGTCTTCCTCGGGAGAGGTTTGTGGGTGTCGCAGAAGAAGGCAAAATCACGGGAGGCTCCGCGCGTTCCTGCCTGGTCGGATCCTCCTCCGAACGCCCAGCCTCAAGAGGCAGCCCAGCACTACAAAGCGGAAGGACTCGCTGTAGCAAAGCAGCTCATGAGCGATTTCCCTGGCAAGGCCGACCCGATTCTACTCATGGGGCAGGTTCATTACGGCCACGGCAATACCGAGGAAGCGATCTCGTACTGGGAGAAGGGGCTGAAGCTCGACCCGAAGCGAGCGGACGCTTACGACGGTATGGGCTGGATTGCCTTGCGAAAAGGGGACTTTGCGACGGCGGTTTCGCATTGGCAGAAGGCTCTTGAGCTTGACCCGCGAATGCCCGGTGCCCACAGCAGCCTCGCTCGCTCGCTGATGGGGCTGGGCAAAGTGGAGGAGGCTGTTGAGGCGGCAAGAAAGGACCTTGAGGTCTCTCCCCAGTCGGTTATGAGCCATTTTCTGTTAGGAGAGGCGTACTTCCAGTTGGAGAAGTATGGCAGGGCAAAAGAGGCGTACGAAAACGCCATCGCCCTTGACCCCGCTTGCACCAACGCCTACTACAACCTCGCGCGAAGCCTCATGAGGCTGAATGAATCGTCCAGGGCAAAAGAGTACACGAAGAAATTTCAGGAGCTGAAAGCCGAGGACATGAAGGTTCTCAAGGACCGCAACACGGCGTTCGACGACATGGTTGCCGTGCGGGGGTTGTTGGCGAAGACCCACGCGGATGCCGGGCAGATTTACCGCAACTACGGCAAGCTCCGCGTGGCGGAGGCGCACTGGAAGCGAGCCGCGGCGCTCGAGCCGAGATCCATCTCCCCGCGGGAGCACCTCGCCTCGTTGTACCAGAGCACCGGCAACCTCGACGATGCCATCCGAATGCACGAGGAGTTGGCTGACCTCGACCCGCAGAACGCGATGCGTCACCTCGTCTTAGCGTCATCTTACTCCCGCGTGAATCGTTATAGCGAAGCCGAGGCAGCGCTCGGAAGAGCGATGGAGCTTGACCCGCAGCGCTCCTGGGCGTACCGAGACCTCGCGCAGCTCTGTCTGCGGATGAAGAAGGACTTCCCCCGGGCCAAACTCCTTGCGGAGAAAGCCGTCGAACTCGAGCCGAGCGCCCTCAACTACAACATCCTCGGCTGGGCGCTCTTCGCCAACGGCGAGACCGAGGCCTCTCTCGCAGCGACGCGCCGCGCCGTGGAGCTGGACCCACAGAACCCAGAGTATCAACGCAGGTATCGGTATCTTCAGAGTCAGCAAACGCGGTAAACTATGATGATGATTTTCGACAGGATTGACAGGACTCCCAAGATTACGAAGATCATCCTGTCCGTCCTGTCATCCTGTTTGACCTTCCTTCCTCTGCCCCTCTCCGCACAAATTACTTTGAAGGACGTCACGAAGGAGACCGGCATCACCTTCCGGCACACCGACGGCGGGAGCGGCAGACGCTATGTCGTCGAGACGGTAAGCGCCGGCTTGGCTCTTTTCGACTACGATAACGATGGAGACGTGGACATCTACTTCCTCAACGGCGCCCCGCTCTTAGGGACGAAGGTGGACAAGCCCCCTAAAAACGCCCTCCATCGCAACGACGGCAACTGGAAATTCACGGACGTAACCGAGCAAGCAGGCGTCGGCGACACGGGCTACGGTCTGGGAGTAGCGGTCGGCGATTACGACAACGATGGCGACCCGGACATCTACTTGAACAACTTCGGCCCGAATGTCCTCTACCGCAACAACGGCAATGGGACCTTCACCGATGTGACGAAGGAGGCGGGCGTCGGCAACGGTTCCCAGGTGGGCGCCGGCGCCGTCTTCCTCGACATGGACAAGGACGGCGACCTCGACCTTTACGCCTCAAACTACCTCGATTTTTCTTATGAAAAGCACGTCGCCTGCACGACAAACGGTTTCCCGGTTTACGCCAACCCGCGGCATTACGCGCCTCTTCCCGACACGGTTTTTCGCAACAACGGCGACGGGAGCTTCACGGATGTCAGCCTTGAATCCGGAGTCGGTCTGCACCCGGGTTGGGGGATGGGTATCGTCGCGGGAGACTATGACAACGACGGCGACACGGACGTCTTCATCGCAAACGACGTCGCGGAGAACTTCCTGTTTCAGAACGATGGCACGGGCAAATTCGAGGAAATGGGGCTTCTGAGCGGTTTCGCTTACGACCTCCACGGCGATGAGCAGGGGAGCATGGGCGTGGACTGCGGCGATTACGATAATGACGGGTGGCTGGATTTCTACGTGACCTCGTACCAGAACCAACTCGCCACTCTCTACCGAAACCTCGGCGACGGCACGTTTCAGGACGTAACGCTTCTGACCGGCGCCGGCGCCGGAACCCTCCCCAACGTCACCTGGGGAAACAGCTTCGTGGATTTCGACAACGATGGCGACCGCGACATTTTTGTTGCCTGCGGGCACTTGCAGGACAACGTCGAACTGTGGGATGATACTTCCACGTATCACGAGCAGAACATTCTCCTGATGAACACAGGCGATGGGAAATTCGTGGACATTTCGGACAGCAGCGGCGACGGGATGCTCGTGAAGCTCAGCAGCCGCGGCGCCGGGTTCGATGACCTCGACAACGACGGAGACGTGGACGTGGTCATTCTCAATTCGCGCGAGAAATCGTCCATCCTGAGAAATGACACGGTAAACGACAACCACTGGCTCCAGGTTCGTTTGCGCGGAACGAAGACCAATCGTGACGGCGTCGGCGCCCGCGTGAAAGTCGTGGCGGCGGATCTGACGCTCATAGATGAAGTTCACAGCGGGCGCGGATACCAGAGCCACTATGGGTCGCGCCTTTACTTCGGCCTCGGCAAGCGAGACCGCGTTGATCGCGTCGAGGTCCGCTGGATTGGCGGCGGGATAGACGTCATCGAGAATGTGGCTGTGAGCCAATTGGTGACCATTACCGAGGGGGAGCACCTGAGGTGACGCAGTTGAACGCTGGGCGCCGCGATGCGAGGAAGGAGTCGGTCTCATGATGCGGGAAAATAGGAACAACAAGGAGAGTTTTCCAGACAAGCCTCCGGACTCACAAGGGGGAGGGCGGCTCACGAGAATTGTGAGGCCGCTTGTCCTCGTCCTCTCGTTGGGTTGCATAGCGGCCGCGGTTTTTCTGTACATCCGACGAGCGGATAAGGGGTCCGAGCCTCTCGCCGACAAGAAGGCGGACGACAAGTTCGTCGAGCGCGAGTTGCAGATCGAGGAGTCCGCGAAGGCATACAACGGGCGGGCAGTCGAGGTCGCCAAGCGGCTGGTGAAAGAGTTCCCCGCACGAGCCGAGCCGATGCTCCTTTTGGGGCAGGTGAACTACGAGCAGCAGAACTACAATGAAGCCGTACGGGTCTGGCAACAGGGCCTCAAGATAGACTCCTCGCAACCAGCGGCATACCAGGCGATGGGGTCCATGGCGCTGGAGGAAGGCGACTACGAGACCGCCATCGCCCATTGGCGAAAAGCCCTCGAGGTGGAACCGGAGTGGCCTGGCGCCCGCCTTGCCATCGGGCTGGCCCTCATGCACTCGCAGCGGATTCAGGAAGCTGTGACGGAATTCCAGGGCGAGCTGAAGACCTCTCCCGATCCGGCCCAGGCACATTTCCTTCTCGGGCAGGCCTATCTCCAGTTGGAGGATTTCGAGAAAGCCAGGGAGCATTACGAAGCAGCGGTCCAGGAAGCCCCCCGATTCAGCAGCGCCTACTACGGTTTGTCCCGCGTGCTGACCCGCCTCGGGCAGACAGACGCGGCAAAGGAAGCTCTAACGAAATTCCAGGAACTCAAGGCGGGCGAACAGAAAGCCAAGCGGGAGGGCGAGGAAGCCTATGATGATATGATTGCTCAACGCGGCGCCCTATCGAGAACCTATGACCGGGCGGGGATGATTTTCTGGCAGTACCGGAACGCCGCCAGAGCGACGGACCACTTCCGCGTCGCCGCGCGCCTCGACCCGAAGAATGCCCTGTCGCGGCTTCACCTCGCCAACCTCTACGAGAGACAAGGCGACCTGGAAGGGGCTGCCCGTATGTACGAGGAGATTGCCCTGGCATATCCACAGGATGTTCGCCCGTACCTTTCCATCGGCTCCATGTACGCCAGAGCGGCAAGAATCGTGCAGGCGGAAAAGGCATTTCAGAGGGCAAACCAAATTGACCCGCAGCACCCCGTCGCTTACTACGAACTGGCAAGGCTCTACATGCTTGCCGGAACCAAACTGGACGTCGCCGAGGCGCTCGCGGAGAAACTGGTGGAATTGGCTCCTATTGCGGGCAACTATGACCTCTTGGGCTGGATTTACCACCTTAATGGCAAATCTGCCCAGGCGGAAGCCGCTGCAAGCAAAGCCGTCGAGCTCCAGCCGGACAATCAAATCTACAGGAATCACTATGAGACCATTCGTGCCAAGCATGAACAGTAAGCCTTCGGTTCGCGGCTTCGTGTGTTGGTGGAGGATGAAGCGGGTGCGATTCTCAATGGCGGATTGCCGATTCCGCATTGCGGATTTGTATGATTCCCTCTTTGCGCTCTTTGCGTCTTTGCGAGAGTTCTTCCTACTGTTTTTGCCCCTCGCCAAGACGCCAAGAACGTCAAGAGCCTTTGACAGGATGAACAGGATGGACAGGATGATCCTGTTTATCCTGTTATCCTGTCTGCTCCTCCTTTCCCCGTCTCTCTCCGCACAGGTCATCTTCAAGGACGTCACCGCCGACACCGGCATCACCTTCCGTCACACCGACGGCAGCAGCGGTCGCCACTACATCATGGAGACGGTTACCGCGGGGCTTGCTCTCTTCGATTACGACAACGATGGCGACATTGACATCTATTTCATCAACGGCTCGCCGCTTCCGGTCGCCTCGGTCGAGGTTTCTCCGAGGAACGAGCTGTACCGGAACGACGGCGGCTGGAAGTTCTCGAACGTGACTGAGCAGGCAGGCGTGGGAGATACGGGATTCGGCTTGGGTGTGGCGGCGGCCGACTACGACAACGATGGCGACGCGGACCTCTTCATGAACAACTACGGTCCCGACGTTCTCTACCGCAACAACGGCGATGGCACGTTTACCGACGTAACGAAGGACGCGGGCTTGGGCGGGGACAAGCATTTCGCTGCCGGTGCCGCCTTCCTCGACTGCGATAAAGACGGTGACCTCGACCTGTACGTCTCCAACTACCTGGAGTTCACCTATGACCTGTACGGCCCGCGTTACATGCGAGGCGTCCCCGTGTACCGCGACCCGCGGCAGTATCCCGCCGCCCCCGACTTTCTCTACCGCAACAACGGTGACGGCACGTTCACCAACATTAGCGAGGAGTCCGGGATCGCTCAGCACCGGGGCTGGGGGATGGGCATGGTCTGTGCCGACTACGATAACGATGGCGATACCGACATTTTCGTCGCCAATGACGAGTCCGCCAATTTTCTCTTTCAGAACGATGGCGCCGGAAAGTTCGAGGAAGTGGGCCTGATCGCGGGCATCGCCTACGACCTCCACGGCGACGAACACGGCAGCATGGGTGTGGACTGTGGCGACTATGACAACGACGGCTGGCTCGACTTCTTCGTCACGTCCTATCAGAGCCAGTTGGCGACGCTCTACCGCAACTTAGGCGACGGGACCTTTCAGGACGTGACGTTGCTCACCGGTGCCGGAACAGGGACCTTCTCGAAGGTCACCTGGGGCAACACGATTGCCGATTTCGACAACGACGGCGACCGCGACATCTTCATCGCCTGTGGACATCTCCAGGACAACATCGAGAAATATAGCGACTCCTCGACCTATTTTCAACAGAACATCCTTCTGCTGAACGACGGCAAAGGGAAATTCCTGGACGCCTCGAACACAAGCGGCGACGGACTGCTCGTCAAGCTCGGCAGCCGCGGGGCCGCTTTCGACGACCTCGACAACGACGGCGACCTCGATGCGGTGATTGTCAACTCGCGCGAGAAGCCGACCGTCCTTCGCAACGACACCTCGAACGGAAACCACTGGATTCAAGTCCGCCTCCAAGGAGTAAAGACGAACCGCGATGGCGTCGGGGCGAGGGTCACCGTCGTCGCCGGCGACCTGACCCTGATTGATGAAGTTCACGCTGGCCGAGGCTACCAGAGCCACTACGGCACGCGCCTCCACTTCGGACTCGGCAAGCATGACCGCATGGACCGTATCGAGGTCCGCTGGATCGGCGGCGGCACGGACGTCGTCGAGAACCTAAATGCGAACCAGACAGTGACGATCCGCGAAGGAGAAGGACTCGTGCCGAAGTGAGCCGTAACTCTTGCCCTCATTGTCGCAATCACAGGAGATGACATGGGCGGAAGCAGACCGATTGCCGGGATTCTTATCGTTCTCGCGTTTCTCACGTCTTGCGCCGGGTGTCGCTCCACGAAGGACCGCGATGG
>JAUYEE010000039.1 GCA_030691545.1 bacterium
CCCAACTCTGTCGCCCCTTCCCAAATCGCGACCGCAAACCCCTCTACCCCCGTTTCCCTCTCAAGCCCAGAATCTCCTCTCCTGAATTGCTCCAACCCTCACGCCTGCCTGCGTACCGCCCTTACACCCACCAATTCTCTCCCCGTCCGACCCTTCCAAATCAAAACCTTCGGAATCGCTGCGCCAAAAGCGGTTGACGCAGGGGAGTCCTGTGGGATAACCTTGAATGGCTCAGAGGAGGCGAGGAAGGTTAGGAGAAACTCCTGCCTTTCGGTAGCACAGGATGACAATGAGCTTTGTTCACCGGAGGATTGACGGAGAGAACTTTCATGAGACTGGAAGATGTAAAAAGGCTGCATCCGAATGAGTGGATTGCGTTCCGGCCACTTGGGGAGGGCGAGAACCCCGAAGGGCGGCTGATACTTCACCACCCGGACAGGCGGACATTTGATAAGGAATTGATTGAGCGAGGAATTAGCGACGTCTATATTACTTACGCCGGACCTCTGGTCAGAGAGGGCTTCTCTGTGATGTTCTGGTCGAGGGGGCCGATTTCTGTTCGTCCCTCGGCCCTCCGCGTCGAGATGCTTCCAGGCTGACCTTTCATCGCTCTCCTTTCAGCCTTAACCTTCGGGGGGACAATGAAAACCGGATTAATTGGCCTGCCAAACGCAGGAAAGACGACGATTTTTAATCTTTTGACCGCCTCGTCACAGCCGACCGGGCCGTTCTTCACTGAGACATCCCAGGTGCACCGGGGGACGGCAAAGGTGGCTGACCCGCGGCTGGACTTCATCAATTCGGTTGAGCCTAAGGAAGAGGTGAAGTACGCCGAGGTGAATTTCGTGGACATGGCGGGGTTCATGGTCGAGCATCATGACAAGTCCCATCGCACCCCGGTGGAGTTCTTCACCCATCTGCACGACGTTGACGCGATCCTGTATGTGGTGCGCGCTTTTGACAATCCCGAAGTGATGCAGGTGTACCCGGACGCGAATCCGAAGCGCGACATCTCCGCCATTGAGTTAGAGCTCATCGTCGCGGACATGGACGTCGCGGACAAGAGGATCGAGAAACTTGAGAAGGAGCTTCAGGCCAGGAAGGACAAGCGGTCGCTGGAGCATGATGCCCTCCTGAAGTGCAGGGAGTTTTTGGGCAACGAATTGCCCCTTCGCCAGCTACAGGTCACCCGCGAGGAAGAGAAAGAGCTTCGCGGCTTCCGATTTGTCTCGCAGAAGCCGGTGCTCATTGTGCTGAACATCGGCGAGGACAAACTCGGGGAAGCCGTTCCGGAGGAAGTTGCAGCCTATTGCAGCGAGAAAAAGTTCCCGCTCATACCCGTTTGTGCAAGACTCGAGGAAGAAATCTCCCGCCTCTCGCCCGACGAACAGGTTGAGTTCCTCCGCGAAATGGGAATTGACAGGCCCGCCAGACCGAAGCTCCTCGACGCTTCCTTCAAGCTCCTGAACCTTATCTCCTTCTTCACTATCGGCGACAGAGAAGTGAAAGCCTGGACCATTCCTGAGGGAACGCCCGCGGTCGAAGCCGCCGGGAAAATCCATACCGACATGCAACGCGGCTTTATTCGCGCAGAAGTCATCGCGTACGAGGACCTGCGGCAGGTCGGCGACATGAAAACGGCGAGGGAGAAAGGGCTGTTCCGGCTGGAGGGGAAGGAATACATCGTAAAGGATGGCGACATCGTCAAGTTCCGGTTCAGCGTGTGAGCGCCTCACGGCGCGTCAGGAAAGGAGAGATGAGAGATGTTCGGAAAGCCGGTTGGGTGGTGGTTAGCAGCGTGTGTCGCGTCGTCACTGATTGCAGTGTCGGTGGGAGCGGAATCCGGAGGCAAAGAAGCGTCGGAAAGGCTTGTCGCCCGGATTGACCCTTCCTCGATGGTAAGAGGGACTCTGATGGCAAGCCCGGATAGCCGGCGGCTTCTGTATGTCGCTGCGGTAGGCGAGAAACACGCCGTGATGGTGGATGGGAAGGAACTGAAGCAGTACGACGCCGTTGGGGAGCCGGGTCCCATTTTCAGCCCTGACAGCAAGCGAGTTGCATACTATGCGAAGGCGGGGGAGAAATGGTTCGCAGTTGTGGATGGGAAAGAGGAAAGACAGTACGATGGAATCGGCATACCGGGTCCGAAGTTCAGCCCTGACAGCAAGCGGGTGACATATCATGCGGTCGCGGGCGGTAAGTGGGTTGCCGTCGTAGATGGCAAGGAGGGGAAGCCTTACGAGCAGATTGGCTCACCCGGGCCGATTTTCAGCCCTGACAGCAGAAGGGTGGCGTACGCGGCCTTAGTGGGTGGGAAGTGTTTTGCAGTCGTGGACGGCAAGGAGGGCAAGGGGTACGACGGAATCGCGGAGCCGGGGGTGATCCTCGGCGCCGACGGGAAACGCGTCGCCTACATCGCCGCCGTGGGTGAAAAGCGGATGGTCGTTGTGGACGCGAAAGAGCAGAAAATCTACGAGAGCATTGGAGGGCTTACGCTGAGCCCGGACGGCAAGCGGGTTGCGTACATCGCAGGGATAGGCGACAGGCGGTCCGTGGTCGTGGACGGCAAGGAAGGCGAGCAGTACGACGGGATTGCCGTTCTGAGATTCAGCCCTGACAGCAAGAAGGTCGCTTACATGGCCGGCACGGGCGAAAAGCGATTCGTAGTAGTAGATGGTAAAGAAGAGAAGAAGTATGACAGCGTCGCCGAGCCGGGTCCGGTGTTCAGTCCGGATGGCGGTCGCCTCACTTACATTGCCAGGACAGGCAACACGCGGTTGGTGGTGGTGGATGGGAAAGAGCAGAAGGGCTACGAGGGTATCGGGCTTCTCACTTTCAGCCCGGACGGCAAACGCCTCGCGTACATTGCGGCAGCGGGAGGCAAGGCGTTTGCGGTGGTGGACGGAGAAGAGCAAAAGCAGTACGACAACGTGGACATGCTGACGTTCAGCCCGGACGGCAAGCGGTTCGCCTATGCGGTGAAAGGGGGCGACCGGGAGTTCGTTGTTGCAGATGGACAAGAAGGAAGCGAGTACAGCGGCATCGTTGCAGTCGGCGGGGGGAGGATTGTCTTCGACTCGCCGGACAAATTGCACTACCTCGGAGTGAAGGGGGACGGCATCTACCTCGTCGAAGAGACCCTGAAGTGAGAGGGCAGCGGAGACAGAGTAGAAGGTCTCGCTCGGCGCCCGAAATGAGTAGTTCGCCGAGCCGTTCTGGGCTTCCGAGCGCTGCCTGGCCTGATGCCTTTGCCGTGAAGCATACGGGAGGGGCGCCGCTCTGCGGTCACGCGGAATCATCGCCGTTCCTGTAGAATTTTGGTTGACACGTTCCCTTCTTGCAGTAAACTAACGGCGCGGATGTTCCCGTAACCAGGCGTCAGCATGCGACGGAGACTGTCTCAGAAGCGATGTTTCGTTCGGCACGCGGGGAACGCCTGATTGGCTGTCGTTCGGTTCGGCTACGGCATAAGGATCGCCACAAAGGGAGGGCCCTCTCATGACCAGATTCGGCGCATATCTTCAGCAGAAATTGCGGGAAAGGGGGATGTCTCAGAGCCAATTGTCGCGAGAAGCGGACATCTCCGACGCGCACATCTCGCGACTCTCCAAAGAGGAGCGGGGATTGCCGAAGATCGAAACGCTGAGAAGGGTCGCGGCCGCCCTCCGAACGTCGCTCTTAGAGATGCTCAAGGACCTCGGATACGTTACTCCGCCCGTGGAATCCCTGCCGGAAAAACTCCAGGCCTTTCTGAAATCCCGTTCGGCCCCCGACGACATCGCCTCGGACGAGATCGAGATGCTGGCTTCCTTTTCCTTCTATGAAGGAGAGGTTGTCAAACCGAGCGGTTATGCCAAGCTTCTCAGGGAACAGAGGAACCGGCCCCTCAACCGTGTCGCCAGAGCTTTTCGCAATCAGCCGCCGAAAGTATGCGAAGTCTGCGCACGTTTAGTGGAGACCTACGTGTCGGCTTTTGGCACGTCCGAGGAAGAGGGCAAGAGACGGGGGCGAAAACCCTCGCGGAAAAAACGTTGACCAATCCTCGAATGGTGCTCCTCCGCGCGCCGGCCTCAGACAGGTTTCAGTAAACTTCCACCCTGTAAAACCGGAAGGCATTCGAGCCGCCATCCGCGTCCACGAAATCGTACAGTTCGCCCGTTCCGGCGATTCCCTCAACGACAGGCGTCCACGGCCCGAACAAACTGTCCGCAGCAAAAACCCTGTAATGCCGCGAGTCCACCGTTGTCCAGGAGACGACGATGGACGGGGAGGTCTTGCGAATCGCGACAATCGTGAAGACTGATTCTGCGGACTGAGGGTTGGTGTCGGCGATCATCTCATTGAGGTTCGAGCTTGCGTCGCCATCGGGATCGCCATCCGGGCCGTCGTCGCCGAAGTCGGCGAGCGGGTCAAGCCCGTTGTGGACTTCCCACGAATCATTCATGCCGTCGCTATCGCTATCGCTGCTATGCGGGTCGGTCGAATTCTCGCACTCGTCGGCATTGGACAAGCCGTCCGTGTCCGGGTCGCCGTCGGGCCCGTTCTCGCCGGTCCCGCTGAGCGGGTCTAACCCGTTCTCAACTTCCCAGGAATCCTGCAAAGAGTCGTCGTCGGTATCGGCGTTTCTTGGGTTCGTGCCGTGCTGGTACTCTTGAGAATTCGTCAGGGCATCGCTGTCGGGGTCGCCGTCCGCCCCGTCGTCGCCAGCATCGCTCGTGGGGTCGAGGCCGGTCTGGACTTCCCATTTATCGCCCATCCCGTCGCCGTCCGTGTCCTCGCTGACAGGACTCGTACCGTGCAGATACTCGCCCGCGTTCGAGAGGCCGTCGGCATCCGGGTCGCCGTCGGCGCCGTCGCTGCCATCGGGACTGGTTGGGCTCAAACCGTACTGGATTTCCCATAGGTCGCTCAGCCCATCCGCATCCGTGTCGAAGTTAGGGGTCCAGGGGTCAAGCCCGTACCGACATTCCAGAAGGTTCGGGATTTGGTCTCCGTCGGGGTCGCCGTCCGGCCCGTCATCCCCCTCGGCTATAGTGGGATCGAGACCATTTTCCACTTCCCAGAGATCATCCATGCCATCTTCATCCGTATCGGCTCGGTTCGGATGCGTTGCGTTCTGGTACTCTCGCAGGTTAGACAGACCATCCTCATCCGGGTCACCGTCGGTCCCGTCATCCCCTTCTCCGCTCGTCGGGTCGAGGCCATTTTCGATTTCCCACTTGTCATCCATGCGGTCGCCGTCGGTATCGTTTTTCCGCGGATGGGTGCCGCGGAAGGCTTCTTCCAGGTTCGTCAGACCGTCGGCGTCCGGGTCGCCATCCGTGCCGTCATTGCCTTCGGCGCTGTTGGGATTCAGGTTGTTCTGGACCTCGTAGAGGTCCGTAAGAAAGTCTCCGTCGGTGTCGTTGCTTTTTGGGTTGGTCGCGGACTGGGACTCCTCGGCATTCGTCAAGCCGTCTGCGTCAAGGTCTTCATCGGGTCCGTCGGGTCCGGTGCCGACAGTCGGGTTCAATCCCCATTGAACCTCCCATGAGTCCGGCAACGTATCGTTGTCCGTATCGGGATTACGTGGGTTTGTGCCGTTCTGATATTCGTCCGCGTTTGGCAGACCGTCGCCATCGGCGTCGCCGCTGCCGCCGTCATCGCCAGTCGCCACATTGGGGTTCAACTGGTTGTCAACTTCCCATTTGTCGGGCAGGGTGTCGCCATCGGTGTCGGCGCTTCTCGGATTGGTGAAGTGCACGTTCACTTCCTCCCGGTCCGTCAGGCCATCACTATCGGTGTCCACTTTTGTCGGGTCACTCATGTAAACGTGCACCTCGCTGCCGTCGCTGAGTCCGTCGCCGTCCGTATCGGGATTCAGGTAGTCTGTGTGATAGACCGTGGCTTCGTCCAGGTCGGAAAGGCCGTCGCCGTCGGAGTCCTCCGTGGGGCTGAGGGGCCAAGTGATGATGATACTAACGGTGCCGAGGAGATTCTGCCGCAAGTCGAGGCCGTTGAGAACCAATTGGTTCTGGGCTGTCTCCAATGGGAAGGTCGCCCGCCAGGTTCTCACGTCCAGCCAGGTTGGCTGGAAAACCTCCGCCGGGCCGCCGTTCACGCTCACCGTCATCGTCAGCATGGTATATGGCGCCGTTCCTTCCAGAGTCACCTGGTCCGCGTCAACCTCAAAGTCCTTCCCGCCGTTTGTTGTGATGGCGAACTTCGCCGGGGAAGGAATCAGTGAACGGACAACCGAAATTCGGTTCGTGATGAAATTCTTCATTCCGTCGGGGCCGCTGGGAGTCCCCGACTCTCCGGCCAGTGCCTGATAATTCCTGTCCAGGACCGGGTCCATCTGCTCCCGGGTGAACGGCCCATTGATGAGCTCATAATAAAAGGCGTAGTAGCGCCGCGCGAACTGCGGTCTATCGAGCATCCTCTTTATTGATCGGTCCATGCTGCTGATGATGGGGGCATTCGCGTTGGAGAATGTGAGGTCGCTATCCCATGCGATCAACGCCCACTTTCCGACGCGCGGCGGGTCTTGCAGGGTTCCGTCTCCTTCGTGGTACGGGTGATAGATGGAGGCGTTCTTCCCTCGGCTGTACCCGAGGGTATCCCAGTCGTCCACAAGAAAACGTACGCTCAGCACCTTCATCCATTCGTCCACGTCCAGCACACTTTCCGCCTGGGCGTCGAAGACAGCGTTGCCGGTTGTGGATGGGTCCATGAAGTAGACGAAATCCAGGAACCCAGTATAGTCGTCCTCTTTTTCGTTGGTGTGCAATTCCCAGTTGCAGCGGTACTTCTCCTTGTCGGAACCCTGCCATGTCAGATAAGCATCCCAGTGGTTATGGCCCATGCTGTCGTTGTATTCAAAGTGGTCATCCACTTTGAAGAGGTCCCCCGCGGCATCATGCGGCCAGTAGTGCCGAACGTAGTCGCCATCCACCTTCTGCACGTCCTCGGCAAGAGCTGTGAAATTGGAGTTGAAGCGCACATGGGCGTATCGGTGATAGCTGGTGGGGACCCCTCCGATTTTTCGCAGAAGGTGGTGGACGGTGCGGTCGTGCTGCTTGGTGCCATCGCCGTGCCAGTCAATGTTGATCTCTCGCCAGACGCCTCGGAGCGGCTGGTCTGCCGGGAACTCGACTCTGTACTGGTCTGCGGGGTGATTGCCCCGCGTCCAACCGCTTCCGCGCGTACGAATCCCGCAGTTGTAGAATATCTCGCTGTCATTCAACACAAAGGTACAGTCTTCCAGTTCGTTGCTGAGCCGGTTGCAAGTTCGCAGCTTCTGGTCCGCCTCCCATGTCAAGAGGATGCGGTAAATGGGGAGTTTCGTGCTCGGGGGCGAATTCTCGATCTGGTAGAGGCAGTATTCCGCGTCATTCGCCGGATAACGGAGAGAGGGGCCCAGCGTATCCTGCGAAACGACATAGAATCGCATCAGGGCGATGCTGCCGCGTGGAGGAATCTCACCGCGGTAAAGCCCGTCGCCCGATCTTCCGTCGTTATGGAGACCGTCGTCGTGCATCGGCACACTCTGGTACGAGGCGTCGCTATCGCCCTTGTAAAACAGGGTCACCGCGGAGACTCCATCGGCATCGCTGATTCGCGCCGTCACCTTCACGGGGTCGGACGATTTCGGGACGATTGGACTCTGCCGGACCTCGTCAATCACCGGCCCAAGGTTTGCTCGATACACGCTGTTTCGTTTGCCGGGGGTGCCGCGGGGGTCCGGCATCGCAAACAGGGATGCGCGCGGCGCCCCTTGAGTGTGGGTTCGCGTATAAATCAGGTTGATGCCCCTCTGCCACTTCACCCAGAACGAGATGGCATAGGTCTGTCCTGTGGAGAGGGCGCTTGTGGTGTCACACTCAATTCGATTGGCCCCCGTGTCCCCTCGCCCCGTCGAGACTATCCTGAGGCAGTTGGACCCACTGTGCGCCTCGGCCGTATGTATCGTGGATTGAATGTGGTTGCCTTCGATCTTCCATCCGCTTGTCCCGGATTCGAACGAGCCGTTGGGGAGGTACTCTTGCCCGCTCCGGGTCATGCTGAGCTCATCAATCAGGCACTCACCGCGATGCAGGAGGAAAAAGTGGAATTCCGATTCTCCGCCACTGAATTGACCGGAGTATTGCACGTGTGTCCAAGCGGCCTTGTTGCGGTCATCGCTGGCGGCCCAGGCGACAGGCGGGCTGTTGTCCTGTCTTGGGTCCATCAGCTCGAGGCTCGATCCCCACCCCGCCGCCCAGATGGGCCACCGTCCGCCGTCGGCATAGCGGACCCCGTCCACGGCGTTACCCCAGATGTCCACTAACTCGATCTTCTCGCCCTGGTTATCCAAGGTTCCTGTGAAATCGCCAATAACGTTGGCGATGCCGTACTTCTGTGAGATGGTTGCCTGGTTTTTCGCCACAACCAGGTATTCGTCGGAGCCCAGAGTGGTCCCGACAGGAAAAACAAAAGCCAGCCCCTTACTAAAACTCCATCCGGAGAGGTCAACCGCGTCGTTCCCGCGGTTGCACAGCTCAATGTATTCCAAATCGTCATCATTCTCATACGGATGGTACATAATCTCGTTGATGACGATGGAGGTCTCGACCGAAATCTGGTTTGGGTCGCCGGCAGTAGGAGTGTGCATGGTGTACCACTTCCTGTCGCCGTCGGTGAAGCGACCGCGGCTCATGCCCTGGACGGAGGTTGCATACGCATAGGCGTCAATGACGCGTTCTCCATCGGCGCTCGTGAAATAGACGGAACCATTCGCAGCGGCCAACTCGAAACCTAACTCCGACGCGGAGAAAGAAGTGTAGGCCCAGGGCTGAAGAGAGGCTCCTTGGGAAAGACGGTATTTCACAAGATTGTCTCGGTCGTCACTCAAGTAGGTCAGCCCGATGTCCACTGGAGAAGGGCTATTGTTGAACAGCTCGACAAAAGACGCATTTCCGGCGCCCGCCCGGAACTCGTTGATAACGACCGGCAGGGGCGTGACCCCGCCCGTGGTCTTGACTCGCCGACTCACCACGGAGGGAATCATCGAAAGGTCCGTGCTGCCCACAGCGCTGTTGTGAATCTGAATCGCTAAGAGGTTCTGTCCCTCGTGCAGACGGTCCTTGGGAATGTTGATCTCGGCGGACTCTGGCAGGTCGCCGACCGTTCCCGTCGCGGCCCTGTTGTAAGCGAAGAACTCACCCTTCTCTCCCATGTACCGCCTGTCGAGTTCCTCGCCATTGAGGTAGGCGACAAAGCCGTCGTCGAAGCTGATTCGCAGGAGCACGGAGTCCAGAGAAGCCACGTCGGTGACCGCAAACGTCTTGCGGCAAAACACCGACAGATAACCGTCTTGCATATCGGTCAGCTCGGTGGCGTCATCGTCGTCCCCGTAACCGATGCCGGTCGGTCCGGAGAGCCACCCGGAGTGGTCGAAATCCTCTCGAATCCAGGCGTCGGCCGGCTCGGAAGGCGGCTGCGTTCCTTTGAAGTAATTCCATTGCTCGCCGACAGCCAGAAGGACCGTGTCAGTGATTGTTGTCTCCTGTTTGAACCCGTTTTCCTGGCCTGGGCTGCCCCATTTCTCGGGGCTGAGCGCCCAATTTTCACTTTCATCGTTCTCGAGGTCGGGATTAATCAAAGCCAGCGAGTGCCCGGTTCCGTCGGCTCCCGCGGGCCAGGGTTCGCGGTCACTGTACCCGACGTGCGCCATAGCCGCCCCCATACGGTCCGCCAATTCAATCCGTTCGCCGCCGTTGTCGAGTCGTCCCTCGAAGGGGCCTTTCAGAATAGTCTTAGAAATTCCGTACAAAACCTGCACGGCTTGGACATCCGAGCAAACCACCAGATAGGACTTCCCCTGCATGATTGTGCCTTCGGGGAAAGTGTAGGTGATACCCGCGGAGAAGTACCAACCGCCGATGTCGAAGGGCTCCGCAAAGTCGTTGTAGAGCTCGATCCACTCGTAGAGCGCCTCATCCGTTCCCGGCGGATTGTACATAATCTCCGTGATAACAATCGCTTCCGACAACGAAAGGACGAGAAACGAAAAGAGACAGCCTGTGGCGACTATGGCAAGTTTGCGCATTACCGGTCCTCTAAGAGGTTTCGACGAGAGTGGACGCGAGTCCACACTCCCCCCCCCATGACTAACCAACAAATATTATACCGATTTTCCGTTCTGCTGACAAGTGAAACGACGCTGGCGGCGCCGTATGTCAGCCGAAGCCGATGTCCGGGACCTTCGTTTTTTTAGGGGAATCCACCAAGAAGGACAACGTTCGACGGGCATAGCCCACGAATCAAAAGCTGGTCTCGCCAGCGGACTGGACCGACATCCGCCGGTTGGTTACGCAGGACACGCGGGATGAAAGCTCATTGCAGCATTTTCACGAACTCGGCTTCCGATAACGTTCGCACGCCGAGTTGGAGGGCTTTGTCGTACTTGGAACCGGGGTTCTCGCCGACAATGACATAGTCGCTGTTGCGGCTCACGCTGCCCGACGTCTTGCCGCCTCGCTGCTTGATTTTCTGTTCGGCGTCGCTGCGGGTCATACCGGAAAGGACACCGGTCAGGACAAACGTTTTGCCGACAAAGCGCTCATCCAAAGAGACAGGCCGAGCCGACGAAGCCATATTCACTCCGGCAGCCTTGAGCTTGGCGATGACGTTTCGATTGGCTTCCTCCGTGAAGAAGCGGACGATGCCCTCGGCCGTTCTCGGTCCAACCTCAGGAACGCTCTGTAGCTCCTCGGCGGTCGCGCGCGCGAACTCGTCAACGGATGGAAAATACTCCGCTAAGAGGTCGGCAGCCCTCGTCCCGACGGCGGGTATCCCAAGGGCGAAAATCACCCGGCTGTAGTCCCTCTTTTTGCTTCCCTCGATGGCATCAATGAGGTTCTGGGCACTTTTCTTTCCCATCCGCTCCAGGTTTGCTACGGTTTCGACGTCGAGGGCGTACAGGTCAGCCGGGTCCTTGATGAGGCCCTTGTCCACCAGTTGGCTGACAAGGACTTCGCCCAACCCCTCAATGTCCATGGCGCCTCGTGAGCCGAAGTGCTTCAGGCGATTCTTCAACTGCGCCGCGCAGGCAATGTTCGTGCAACGAATAGCGACTTCCCCCTCGACCTGAATGACCTTTGAGGAACAAACCGGGCAGCGGTCCGGCATTGCAAACGGTTTTTCCTTGCCCGTCCGTTTTGTGGTAACGACCTTCACGACCTTCGGGATAACGTCGCCTCCCTTTTCGATCAACACGGTGTCGCCAACACGAATGTCCTTGCGCCGGACCTCGTCGGCGTTATGGAGAGTTGCGCGGCTGATGACAGTGCCAGCGAGCCGAACCGGCTCCAAGATGGCGACTGGCGTCAGCACCCCTGTTCTGCCCACCTGAACCTGGATGTCCTGGAGGACCGTTGACGCCTGGCGAGCTTTGAACTTGTACGCGAAGGCCCAGCGCGGGCTTTTGCTGGTAGTTCCCAGAACCTCGCGGAGGGCCAGTTGGTTCACTTTGATGACCATCCCGTCAATTTCGTAGGGCAGGCTGTCGCGCTTCTCCTCCCACTCATCGCAGTACTCCATCGTCTTCTCGATTCCCTTGAACAAGGCAAAGCCCTCGTTCACCTTGAATCCGAGCTTCCGGGCAGTATTCAGGAACTGATAATGCGTTTCGAACGAGACACCTTCCATCTGACCGAGGCTGTGGACGACAATATCGAGTTTTCGCCTGGCGCTGATTCGCGGGTCGAGCAACTTGAGCGAACCTGCTGCGGCGTTACGCGGATTGGCGAACGGTTCCTCTCCGGCGTCTTCCTTTTCCTCGTTTAACTTCTCAAAAGCCTGCCGGGGCATGTAAACCTCTCCCCGTACCTCGAGGAGGCGAATTCTGTCGCCCTCGAGCCTTAACGGAATGGTGCGGATGGCCTTGAGGTTGGCGGTGATATCGTCTCCCACGAGACCATTGCCCCGGGTCGAGCCCTGGATGAAAACATTGTCCTCGTAACGCAAGGAGACCGCCACTCCATCAATCTTCGGCTCGGCGACATACTCGATGTCCGGCCGGACGGATAGAGCTTTCTTGATGCGCGCGTCAAACGCAAGGACTTCCTCCTTAGAATACGTATTGTCCAGGCTGAGCATGGGAATCGCGTGTTCGACCGTTCCAAACGCCTCGAGCGGTTCCCCGCCCACTCGTTGCGAAGGGGAATCCGGGGTAACCAGACCAGGATAGGCCTGCTCCAGCTCGATGAGCTTCTTCATGAGAGCATCGTACTCGGCATCGGAGATCTCGGGCTGATTCTCGATGTAATACAGCCGGTTATGCCGATGAATTTCCCTGCGGAGGGACTGGATTCTCCGGGCGGCTTCTTCTTTGCTTTTCATAGCAGTGCTCAGTCAGAAAGACGCGAAATGTGCCTCCGGTTTCAGGAGTCGGATTACCCTGTGAGTTCCCGATGGACACTCGGGACATTGGAGTCAGAAGGCATTAAATCACATCGGGAAAAGTTCCGCAATATGCGGAGCGAAGACCGTCCCTGTCCTTCGCCGAAAAAGGGCGCAGCGGCGGCTGGGCTCGATCATCATTGTCCCCGATGGGCTCGCATTTTCTTGGTTATGCGCCTGATGGCGAGGCAGTGCCCTACCGCGAATGAGGCATTCGTCGGGAAATGACTCTTCTGAACAGCGCATTGGCTCTTGGCGAGAAGTAGAGGAACTGCGCGAGAAAGGCCCCGGCTGTGTCGGCGGCAACGTCCAGCAGGTCCGAATCGCGTCCGATCTGCGCCTGGTAGATTTCCGAAATGACACCGTAGGCGGCGCCCGCCAGAACAACCGCAACTCCCACGGCAAGTCTCGACGGGTTTCGGAACGAGCGCGTCGCTGCCCAGGAAATCAATAGTCCCCAGATGCAGTAAACGGCAACGTGGCCCAATTTGTCTGCGGAAGGAATGAAACTGACATCCGGCGTCTCTTCCGGGGGAAGAGTCAAAAGTCTCCAGATGACCGCAGCCCATGCTGCGACGAGCAGCCACCTCAATCCCGCAAAGAGGAAGCTGCCGCGGCTCCGCGTCACTTTCCGCGCTCCAGCCTTATGGCCAGAATGTGAGGGAGGCCAGCTTCGATGATTTTCTTCTGGGCGGCGGGGATGTCGTACGGGACACGCACGAATCGCACGGAATCATCCGCGAGGTCGTAGATTGCGTAAGAGGCAAGCGGGTTACCGTCCCGCGGCTGGCCCACGCTGCCCACGTTCACGATATACTTGGCCCCGGGCTTCAGCGATACCCTCTGCGCCCGGGTGAAAGCGTGTAACCGGTCAGTCGAGAAACAGCACGGGGTGTGCGTATGCCCGACGAAACAGACAGGGTCCTCCTGATACCGGAAGAAGGACTCCGCCTCAAAGGGGCTGAAGATATAGGTCCAGTGCTCCGGATTGCCGAGAGTGGCATGGACGAGCGTGAAACGTTCGGCTCTGGCAACGTAGGGCAGCGCAGAGAGGAACGTGGCGGAAGTTCCATCCACAACCTCCATTGACCACTCGATGGCTGCCCGGGCGGCGCTGTTGAAGAACCGGACGTCTGTGCGCCCGACGACGCCGGCATCGTGGTTCCCAAGGACAACCTTGCAGTCGAGAGCGCGTACCTTTTCGACACATTCGACCGGGTTGGCCCCATAACCCACGATGTCGCCGACGCAGGCGTAATGAGTCACTCCTTCGCTCTGCATGGACTCCAACACGGCGTTCAACGCCTCGAGGTTTCCGTGGATATCCCCGAAAATCCCGTATCTTGCCGGCGCCGGCTCAGCTCGCATACGACTCCCTTCCAGCGATGAGATAACCCGCTGCGAGCAGTAGCAGCGGGATGTACAGGAAAACCCACCAGTCGAGTGGAGGGGCGGGCTTGGTCAACTCGTGATACATCTCCATCGTCTTTTTGCGACTCTCAGCCTCTTCCTTTTCCGCTTCCTCCTGCAGGCGGCGGAAATGCTCTTTGATTTCATCGCCAAGCTCCGGCGGACGGCCTTGCGACATGGCGGCCTGTTGAAGAGAATCCGGACTCACCCCCTGCTGAGCCAGAACTTCTCCGAGGGTTTGAACGTTTCTTGAAAACTCCTGGATGTCCTTGTCCGTTTGCCTTACTGACTCCGGGTCAACAAGCTTATCGGCCGCAAGCTCCGTCTGCCTCTTTTCAGCTTCGCTCAGCAAGTAGTACCACAGCTTGTAGGCTTCTGCCAGTTTTCTCTCCGTTTCAAGCTTCGCCGCGTAGGCTTTCGCGTCTTCAATCTCGATTGTCTCTACGACACGGGGCATGTGTTTCTTGATGAGGTTCACCTCCTGCTCGTCCTGATGATGGCGGTCGAGCCTGTACCAGACCTTGTAGGCGTCCTCGTACAGTCCCCCCTCCCTCATGACAATGGCGATAATCCGGTCCACGTACGCGGGGTGCTGGGCTAAAGGAGGCTGGAAGAGCGCGGCAATCTCCATTTCCTTGAGGGCTTCCCCGAGGATAGTCTGCTCTTCCTTCCATCCCCTTTCCTTAGCGAGCTTGTACTGCTTGTAGTAGATAGTGCTGAAGCCGAGGTCCCAGTGGAGGTCGTAATGGTAGTAGTTCTGCTCGATTCCTTTTCGCAGGTATTCCTCCGCGATCTTGAAGCACTGGAATCGGTAGTCGTCCACCTCCTCGTCGGTCAAGTCCTGCCTCTCGTAAAAATGGGCGGAGACATTATAAGCCATGTGCCATGCCCCGAAGGACCAGGTGGCGCGAAACCGCGGCTGAAGGACCGAAATCGCCTGGAAGAGAGGAATCATCTCGGTGACCTTCCCCTGCTGAAACAGGACAGTGCTCTGAAACCACAGCATGTTCGCCGCCACTCCCCGAAAACCGGCCAGCAGGAGTCCTACCGCCGCTTCCCCGGGGCGAATGGCCGGGCTCTCCCCGGGCGACAGCTTCTCCTCCGTCCTCCGGGTGTCAATGTTGCCCTGAAGGGGAACCAACGAAAGCAAGAGAAGAACCGCGATGATGAAGTAAACTGGCTTCTTGTCGAGCACGTTTCTGCTCACTCCCACCTTTCTGTGCCCACTTCCTTCTGCCGGAAAAAGAAAATCCCCAGCGCCACCATCACTGCCGCCCGA
>JAUYEE010000081.1 GCA_030691545.1 bacterium
CGACTCTGGCCGCGACAAGATATGTCGATAGCTCTGTCTCGGCGTCCGGTGACGGCATGTCATGGGAAACGGCTCTCAAGACGATTCAGGAAGGGATTGACGCCGCGTCCCACGGTGACACCGTCATCGTTGCCGAGGGGACATACGTCGAGAACATCCATTTCCACGGAAAGAACATCGTTCTCCGCAGCACCGACCCTCTCGATCCTTCTGTCGTCGCCGCAACCATCATTGACGGCAACAAGGCCGGTTCCGTTGTCACCTTTTCCGGCACCGAAGACGAAGCCTCCACTCTCTCCGGCTTCACCATTTGCAACGGGCAAGCCTACCGCGGCGGGGGAATCTGTGGAGGGCTTAAGTCGTATATCACACACGCGACGATCGAGCGAAACGTGATCGTAGGAAACGTCGCCCAGGGTGAGCCTCAGGCGAACGGCGGGGGCCTGGCATTGTGCGATGGGCCGATCCTGAACAACACGATTTCGCAGAACGTGGCGAAATTCGGGGGTGGACTCTCCCGCTGCAATGGCACCATCCGCGGGAATTCGGTGAAAGACAACAGGGCTTCTTCCATAGGGGGTGGTCTGATCTGGTGCGACGGCATGATTCTCAACAATATCGTGGTGGGGAACCAGGGCAGCGGTCTGGGGGAGTGTGACGGGGTCGTCGAAAACAACACGGTTTATGGCAATTCCTATCACTCGCCTGGGGGCGGCATCACGTGCTGCGATGCGGTCATCAGGAACTGCATCATCTGGGGAAATAAGTCGAGCAATGGGAGCCAGGTCGCCTGGGAAAATGGTTCCGAATACCGGCCATCCCGATTCATCTACTGCTGCGTTGAAGAGTGGACTCGCGGCGGAGAAGGAAACATAAATAGAGCACCGCATTTCATTAACCCTGAGGGCGGGGATTTTCACCTGAGAACCTGGTCACCTTGCATAGACGCCGGAGACCCGGAGTCCGACTTCTCAGTTGAGCCGGCGCCCAACGGGGGCCGCGTGAATATGGGGGCCTATGGAAACACGCCGGAGGCCGCTTCAAGGTCCTTTGACACAGATTCAGACGGGCTTCCCGATGCATGGGAGATCCACTGGTTCGGGGATCTTTTAGGGAATCACGCGGGCGATCCGGAAGGCGATGGAGTCGCGAACATCGTCGAATACTGGCAGGGCTGGGACCCTACGGCGCCATCTCCAAAGATTGTCC
This sequence comes from bacterium, assembly GCA_030691545.1. GTDB lineage: Bacteria > Auribacterota > JABMQX01 > JABMQX01 > JABMQX01 > JAUYEE01. The sequence goes on from JAUYEE010000081.1 coordinate 1,210, forward strand.
GGAACCTGACCAAGGGAACTACCTACCTGGCTATCCAGCCTGCCCTTAATGACGCCAGGGATGGTGAAGAGCTTGTGGTGTATCCAGGGACATACATCGAGAACATCGCGTTTCCCAACAGAAATGTGGTCCTTCGCAGCAGCGATTCCACTGACGCCGATGTAGTCGGCAGCACTGTGATTGACGGCAACGGAGCAGGCTCGACCGTCACGTTTTCAGGGATGGAAAACGAAAGCTGCGTTCTGTCCGGCTTCACGATTCGGAATGGCAAGGCTCGCTATGGCGGCGGAATCTGTGGCGGGACCGACTCCCGCCGCACGCATGCCACCATTGAAAACAGTGTGATAGTCGGAAATACTGCCAAGGTTCTCCCGAGTGCTTTCGAAGCCAACGGCGGCGGCTTGGCCTTTTGTGATGGCATAATCAGCAAGAATAGAATCTGTGATAACGTTGCGGAGGACTACGGCGGGGGACTCTTCCAATGTGACGGGACCATAGCCAACAATATAATTGCGCATAACAGTGCCCTAAACGCTTCGGGGCTGGCGAGGTGCCATGGCATGATCCGGAACAACATCATCACCGGAAACTCAGCCGACTCTGTTGGAACGATGTTTGACTGCAACGGGACCATCCTTAACAACACAATCTGTGGGAATGCCTCCGAAGGCTACCCCGGCGCGCTCTGTGTTTGCCAAGGGACGATCTCCAACTGCATCATCTGGGGTAATCGGGGCACCAGCCAGCTTGGTAGTTGCAGCGTTCCCATGTACTCTTGCATCCAGGGGTGGGTAGGTGGCGGCAAGGGAAACGTCGGCTACTACCCCCATTTCGTCGATGCGCAAAATGCGGACTACCACCTGAAAAGCTGGTCCCCGTGCATAGACGCGGGCGATCCAACATCCGCCTTCTTCCAGGAGCCGCAGCCAAACGGGGGCCGGATCAACATGGGGGCCTATGGGAACACTTCAGAAGCAACGTCGAAATCCCCCGACACCGACAGCGATCAACTGCCGGATGCGTGGGAGATGGAGTATTTCGGTGACCTTTCTCAGGGGAGAGATGACGATTCCGACGGAGACAAAGTCCCCAACATAGAAGAATATCGCCGTGGCTCGGACCCATTGGCCGTGCCACACTGGTATGTGGACGGTTCAGTTTCCGCGTCTGGAGATGGCAAATCGTGGGGAACTGCGTTCAAAAAGATTCAGGAGGGGATAGATGCAGCGTCCGATCACGATACTGTCATCGTCGGCGAAGGGAGTTACGTCGAGAACATCCGGTTCAACGGCAAGAACATCGTCCTGTGCAGCACCGACCCGCTCGACGCCGATGTCGTGACCAGCACCATCATTGACGGCAGCCAATCCGGCGCGGTCGTTAGTTTTTCCGGAACAGAGGATGACTCCTGCGTCCTGTCCGGTTTCACCATCCGGAACGGGAACGCTCAGAGCGGCGGCGGAATCTATGGTGCACGGGCCCGCGCCACGATCTGCAACAACGTGGTCATGGAAAACTCGGCTGGAGAGGGCGGCGGGCTAAGCTTGTGCAATGGGGCAATCCAGAACAACACGATCTGTGGAAACTCGGCTGGAGACGGCGGCGGGTTAGCCTGGTGCGATGGGACAATCCAGAACAATATCATCAGGGACAACTCCTCCAAACGCGGTGGCGGAGGGCTGTACCGCTGCGCCGGCACGGTCCAGAATAACACGATCTATGGAAACTCGGCCGATTACGGCGCGGGCCTTTTCTCCTGTTGGGGGGTGGTGCGCAACTGCATCGTCTGGGTGAACAGGGGGAGACACCTTGAAATGGATAGCGACGCTAGCTACTGCTGCATCCAAGGTTGGACCGGTGGTGGCACAGGGAATATCGGCTACTACCCCTGCTTTGTGGGCGCATCCAGCGGAGACTTCCATCTCCAGAACTGGTCTCCGTGCGTTGACGCGGGCGATCCAACATCCGCTTTTTCCCAAGAACCACAGCCCAACGGGGGCCGGGTCAACATGGGGACATACGGCAACACGCCGGAGGCGACCCGTACGACGGCCGACACCGATGGGGATGGGCTGCCTGACGTCTGGGAGCTGCAATTCTTCGCCGAGCTCTCCGAGGACAAATACGGCGACCCTGACCGAGACGGCGTCTCCAATGTGGAAGAGTACCGCCGCGGCTCGGACCCGGCGCGTGTGCCACATTCGTATGTAGATGCTTCGGTGCCGGTCTCGGGCGATGGGACCTCCTGGCAATCCGCCTTAAAAACAATCCAAGAGGGTATAGATAAAGCGATGGACGGCGATGTGGTAGTCGTGGGTCCGGGAACGTACACGGAGAACATCGAATTCAAAGGCAAGAACATTGTCCTTCGCGGCACGGACCCCCTTGATGCAAGTGTGGTCGCTGGGACGCTCATAACCGGGAATGGCCAGGGACCTGTCGTGACCTTCTGGGGCTTCGAGGGCGAATCGTGCATACTCTCTGGCTTCACCATCCGGGGGGGAAAGGCGGAAGACGGCGGGGGAATCTACGGGGGCAAGGGCCGTTATCAAACGCATGCCACCATCGAGAACAACGTGATCTCAGGAAACTCGGCCGAGAAGTGGGCCGGCATGGGCGGCGGGGGAATCGCCTATTGCGATGGTATTATTCGGAACAACGTGTTGTCTGGAAACGTGGCAGGTTTCGGCGCCGGGCTGCTTCGCTGCGACGGCACGATCCGGAACAACACCATCTCGCGCAACTCCGCCCGCGACTACGGCGGCGGCCTATGCGAATGTAACGGCACGATCCAGAATAACACGATCAGCGGGAACTCGGCCGATTGCGGCGGCGCATCAAGCAGGTGCAACGGCACCATCTTGAACAACGTTATCTGTGGAAACTCGGCCCGCAGTAGGGGCGGGGGGCTGTACTTGTCCGACGCCACGATCCGAAACAACACGATCTACGGTAACTCAGCAGTGAATTCCGCTGGCGGGTTGGACTACTGCCACGGCACAATCGAGAACTGCATCATATGGGGAAACACTGGATTTGGTCAGCTTTCCGACAGCAGCGTGCCCAGTTACTCGTGCATCCAGGCCTGGAGGGGTGGCGGCGAAGGGAATATCGCGGAGGATCCGCGGTTCGTTGACGCCGACGGTCCTGATGACGATCCCGGGACTTTCGAGGACAACAACTATCGTTTGTCGCCGGATTCCCCGTGCATTGACGCTGGGAACAATGAGGCTCACATGTGGGATGAGCTCGACCCGGATGGAAATTCTCGCATCTTCCATGGGGTATCCTCGGCGACCGTCGACATGGGGGCTTACGAGTACCCTTCGCTTCGTCCTGAGAATGTTTCCTTCATGATTTCGTCCGCTCACGGCAGTCCCGTTCCGGCGGTTGGATCGTATGTTCACGCGCCGGGCCAGGTGGTCCCGGGGGGGAGCGTGACTTCTCCTGCGTACGAAGATGGACAGCACACCCGCTACCGTTGCACCGGGTACACGGGGACGGGTAATGCGCCATCAAGCGTCGGCACAGATCGAACAAGCTATCCCGCCTTTCGGATCTGGTGGGACTCTGCGCTGACCTGGAACTGGGTCGCCCAGTACCGTATGATGGCGATGGCGGGCGAAGGAGGCACCGTCCGTCCCCCAGGAGAGACGTGGTACGACGAAGGGGAAAGTGTAACCTTTAGTGCTCACCCAGCAAAGCGCCATAGGGTCGCGGAGTGGTTTATGGACGGCGGCCCCGTCCAGATGGGTGGAATCGTCTTCAGCTTGCACGACATACAGAGACCGCATAAGGTAGTGGTGACATTTAAGAAGATCCCTTCGATCATCGTGAGATCGAACATCGCAGCACCCTACGAACTGAGGAGACTGCCGTATGCTCAAGCTATTGCTGGCACGACGCAACCGACCAATAACCCGAAGGTTTTTGAACAAACTCGTACAGATATGGAACCCGGCGAGTGGGAGATTCGCTGGTTGCCTCAACACGACGCCTGGCCAGAAGAACCGGTCATCGAGGTCGGAACCCTTGAGGACGGCGGCGAGATCGTTTTCACCAAGGACTACATAGCCAATATGCCGATTGCCATCCAGCAGCTTGTGATCCAGGGCTTCAATTATGCGACGGGTACGTTCACTGTTCGCGTACAGATTCAAAATACGACGGGCATCAACGGCGTCACTGAGCGGACGTTCACAGCCCCTCTCTGGCTCGTTGTGAAGAATGTCGTCTTCACCGTCGCAGGCCCGGACTCTCAAGGCAGTTTATGGAATGCCGATGGCATAACCTCCGCAAGGTACCCCCATTCTGGGGATTACCAATATCTGGATGTCAGCCACTGGGCGCCTCTTGGACCGGGGGAAACGTCTCCGGAGGCCGAACTCGAGTTCTACATTCGCGACAGAAATCCGAATTTCATGCCCGTCATCGAAGTTTGGGCGGACGATCCTGTCCGGCTGATTATGCCGCCCATCTCCGTCGAGACCATAGCTGCTGCCGCAGATGGCGGCATCCTGCTGCGCTGGCGGCCGAGCGAGGGCGACGTTTGCATCGTGGAGGCGTCAGACAGTTTGCTCGGGTCGTGGTCGCCGATTTCGGATAAGATTTCTTCCTCCAGCGGCATCATAGAGTGGCTCGACACTCCGCCACCGCATTTCAGCCGCCGTTTCTATAGAATCCGTGCTCTCCCTCGGTGAGCGCGTTCGCTGGCGCTGTGCCTGTGGAAGCAAGGATGGCAAAGGAAACCATGCGACTACCGCTACACTGGCAGATTGCGGTTGCGCTTGTGCTCGGAGTGGCCGCCGGGTTCACCCTCGGTGAGGCGGCGGGCTACTTCGAGTTCTTGGGCGTGATTTTCATGCGGGCGCTGCCGATGATTATGGCGCCTCTGGTCTTCTCGTCTCTTGTGGTGGGCGTGTCGAGCGTCGGCGGCCTATCGAAGCTCGGTTGGTCGTCATCTCGTTCGTGGCCCACTCCTCTCGTTTCAGCCCCCTGCTCTCGGCGGCCGACTGAAGGAGAGCGCACAGCACTCGTGTGATCTCCAGCCCCTCCTCAGCCGTGCTGGTCTGAGCGGGCGGGTTCTCCACGATACACCGGATTAGGTAGTCGGCCTGCTTCTGGCAACTGGAGTTGGAGGCGATGACGCTCGCTGCCGGAGCTGTGTCAATGAGCTTTCCGTGCTCCTTCGTTGTGCGCCTTGTCTGCTGCTCTGCGCAACCGCCGGATGACCCCACGGGTGCGGCCGCGCGGGTTCTCAACCGGGGCGATTCTACAGCTTGCCGCGTAAGCTCGTGAGAGAGAAATTCTTTCCGGGGCAGTCGGTGCTCTGGACGTCCCGGTGACCGACCACCCTTCTCTTCGGGACGTTGTACCTGTCCATTAAGTATTGCACCAATGGAACCAGGTTCTCCATCTGCCTTCTCGTCGGGTAGGTTCGGTTGAAGTCTCCCACGAGGCAAATTCCGATGGCGACCTCGTTCATCTGGCGACTGCGGACGTGCCCTCCGTGCAACTGCCTCTTCCAGCGCCCTCCCACTTCGATCTCGCCGTCCCCGGACCCTGTGCCGTTTCCGACCACGAAGTGGTAGGCAAGACCGTAGGTCATTCCGAGTCGCCGGTGGTGGCTGTCAAAGATTGCGGCGTTGCCCGTCCGGGTGGCACTGTGGTGGATGATAATGTACCGCCAGCGTCGTCCGCGCACCCCCTCGGGAAGGCGGCAAAGCCAGGCGATTCCCTGCTGTCGGCTGCGCGAGGGAGATGAACCTCGAATCGTCAGCTCATCGCCCGGATAGATGCGGTACGGTTTCTTGAGGTCGTTCAGCTCGATAATTTCGGTCGGAGTCGTGTTGTATTTCCCAGAGATGCTCCAGACCGTCTCGCCCTTCTGAACGACGTGTTTCCGGTCTGCATTCTCCTCTCCGGATGGTGGGTCGTCCTTCACCGTCCCGGGTATCAGGAGGGACTGACCCGAATAAATCGTGTACGGTTTCTCAAGGCGGTTGAGCTGGAGAACCTCCTGCGGGTCCACCCCGTATTTCCGCGCGATACCCCAAACGGTCTCTCCTTTTTCAACGGTGTGCTTTGCGCCTTTCTCGGGCGGCGGGGTGGCCTGTACGATCGAAGAGATGAATGTTCCACCGAGCAGTGAAGCCAAGCGACAGAGGAAAACCCTTCGGTTCAGGTCAGGAATCATGAACTTGCCGGCCTTTCTCCGCGCGTTTTCCCACGTACCGCCGCCGTCTCGGCGGCAGTCCCGAGGGCGTCTCGCCCTCGGCATCGAATCCCCCCCAACAGCGTCAGCGCCGCGCTGACATTCTGCATCGGCATGATGCACACTCCATCCACGAGATGAACCAGCTTCTCGAGAAGTCCCGCCGCCACCGCCAGACCGATCTGGCTTTCCTCGTCTCGCGTCGTGGCTTTCTCGATCTGTTGCAGGAGCGAATCCGGAAGGCTGATTCCCGGCACCTCGTAGTGCAGGTACTTCGCCATCTTCTTGCTCTTCACCGGAAGAAGGCCCGCGATAACCGGGACCTTCAGCCCTTCAATCCTCTCCAGGAACCTCTCGAACGCCTTGATGTCGTACACGGGTTGCGTCTGAATGAAATGGGCCCCAGCGGCGATTTTCCGCTTGAGTTTATCGAGTTCCTTTGGGAGGTTTTCCGCGGTCGGGTTTGCAGCGGCTCCGATCAAGAACGACGTGGGATGACCGCCCTGCCCCGAGGACACGCTGTCGCCCCGGTTCATGCTGGCGATGATTTTAATCAGTCCCTCGGAGTCCACGTCAAAAACGCAAGTCGCCCCCGGCGATGGGTCTCCCGTCAGCGCCAGGATCGCATCCACATCGAGGGCCGCCGCTCCGAGCAACTCCGACTGAAGTCCCAGGATATTCCGGTCCCGGCACGTCAAATGCAGAATTACGCTGACACCGACTCGTTCTTTGACGAGATGCGCGAACGAAACCGGATTCATCCGGGGGCTGGCCATGGGGTTGTCCGGCACGTTGATGGCATCCACGCCATTTCGCTTTAGCGACTCGATCCCCGGCATCAGCGAGGAATAGTCGGCGCCGGCTGGCGGGGAGATTTCCACGGAGGCGAAAAACTCCCTCCCGAGTTTCTGTGTGATCGGGTTCTTGCTTAGTTGGGATACCCGCGGTGCCTCCTCCTCGCTGACTACTCTCGGGGCGTGGGCCTTGCGTTCTCTGGGCAAGAGCCCTCGGACTTTCTGTGCGATGGCGCGAGTGTACTCCGGCGTTGTCCCGCAGCAGCCGCCGACGATGTTCGCTCCGCGGTTAACGAACTCTTCGCAGAGTTGAGCAAAATAGTCCGGGTCGGAAAGGTGAACGGTCCTCCCGCCGAAAAAGCGGGGGAGACCTGCATTGGGCTGGATGGAAATCGGCAGGTTTGTGAGGGCGGCGAGTTCGTCCAGAATCGGCAGGCTATCATAGGGTCCGCAGCCGCAATTGTGGCCGATGACGTTTACCGAATGCTCGCGGCAGACCGCCAGGCACTCCGCCGGGGAGATGCCCATTCGCGTGCGACCGTCCTTGAGGTAAGCCATCTGGCAGATGACCGGCTTCTCCGTGAGCGACCGTGCCGCCTGGAGCGCCGCCGAAAGGTCCTGCAAGCTCGAGAGGGTTTCCAGAAGAATCACATCCACGCCCCCTTCGAGGAGCGCGGAAATCTGCCGTCTGTAAACAGCTACTCGTTCGTCTCGGGATAGGAACCGCGAAGGGTCCAGCCCGGGACCGAGCGGCCCCACGGCGCCCGCAACGAAAACCCTGTCTCCCGCTGCTTCTCTGGCGAGTCGTGCCCCCGCTGTGTTGATCTCATCCACCCGGCCCTGAGCGGCGTACTTTGCCAGCTCGATCTCGTTTGCCCCGAAGGTATTGGTCTCGATGATGTGGGCTCCCGCAGCAATGTAGTCGCCGTGGATGGATTTCACAAGGTTGGGGTTTTCGAGGTTGGCTCTCTCGCAACAGGCGGTGAGAGGGATGCCTCTGTCGAACAGAAGCGTGCCCATCGCTCCGTCGCAGACCAAGATTCTCTCGTGGAGTCGCTCGAGGAAGTCAGCCATTCTCCTTTTCGCCGCCTGACAAAAAAAAGATTTTCATCTATTATAGCGAAGGCAGTGCGACTTGGCAAGAACTCTCTGACGTGGCATGTAATCGGTCACTCTCGGGGGAAACTCACCGCGGAGGTCGCAGAGAGCGCGGAACGCGCAGAGAATCGGACGAGATGAAGGACTGTCAGGATTACGTGTCCGTCCGTGGTTCCGTCAGTGTGCGCGTCATGCGCCAGGACATCGCGCACACCAGGAGGTTCGCTCGTTTTGTAAGACGCAACCAAGAAAGGCTTTTGGAATGGCGCGGGCAGGAAAAGCGCTCTTGATTTCGTTGGTTCTGCTTTCACTTGGTTCCTGTGGCGGCTCGAAGCCCCCTCGCACGCCACTGCGCATTTTCGCCGCCGCCAGCCTGAATGCGGCTCTTAGCGAGCTTGAGAAGTCCTTCGAGTCGAAACAGGAGCGGACGGATGTCCGCCTGGAAGTCAGCGGCAGCCTCGTTGCGGCGCGCAAGGTCAGCGAATACAAAGACACTGCCGACCTCGTCATTTCCGCGGACAAAAGGGTCATCGAGACTCTTCTGCTCCCGCAGTTTGCCGACTGGGAGATTGTTTTCTCCTCCAACGAAATCGTCCTGGCGTTCAGCGAAAACAGCCGACACGCCGCAGAGGTGGACTCCGACAACTGGCCGAGGATTCTGCTCGACCCTCAAGTGCGCGTCGCAAGGGTTGACGAGAACCTGGGTCCCCTCGGTTACCAGACTCTCCTCGTGTGGAAACTCGCCGACATTCACTACAAGGACACGCTCCGCGGCGGCAGCCTTTTTGAGACGCTCTCGAAAAAGGTGACCCGCCGGATGATTCGCCCCGACGCAGCGGAGCTTCTCCCGACCCTCGGCACGGAAGCCGATTACATCTTCGTCTATCGCAGCATGGCCCACGACCAGAACCTGAAACACGTTCTTCTTCCGCCCCAGGTGAACCTCTCCTCTCCGGCTCACGCAGATTTCTACGGGAGTTGCTCTGTTGCTATCTTCGCGGCGCCGGGTCAGTCGCTAACCCTGAAGGGCGAACCCGTCCTTTACGCCCTGACGATTCCCCGCGAGGCGCCGAACCTTCCCGCTACGGTTTCCTTTGTGCAGATGCTGCTCGGCCCGCAGGGGCAAACCACTCTTCGGCGTCACGGCTTCTTGCCCCTTTCTCCGGCGAGATTCGAGGGCCGCTGGGAATGCTTGCCGGAGAGCCTTCGCGATCTCGTCGCCAAACCATCGCCTGAGACGGAGATGCACGAATGAACTTCCGGCGGTCGGACTTTGTCGCAATGGCCGGGCTGCTCCTCTTGTTGCATGCCCTGTTGATGATTGGCGAGTTGCGCGGTCTTCCCTTCCGGCTCGACCATTTCACGAACGCCGCGCTCTTGTTCACAAACCTCTATTTCCTTTACAGCGGTTATCTTCTCAGCCATCGCCTTGCGGCATTCCGACTGGCACTGTACCCCCTCGGTTACGCGGTCCTCCTTTACGTGTTCTTCCTGCGTAACCCTGATTGGCGACCTCTCTTTTTCGTCCTGGGAGTCGTCTATTGCAGCGCTTACCGTCTCCCCGCGGTTTTGGGCTTGTTCACCGTTTTCATACTCTCCCACATCTTCGCTCAGCCCCATCCGTGGGCAGCGTTTCTCGTGCTGGGTTCGGTTTTTGCCGTCGCATACATGGTTCGCAGAAAAGCATACGGCTGGTTTCACGTCACCGCGTTGACCTTTGGACTCGCTATCTTCGGAGTCCTTCTTTTCCCCATCATCTGCTTTGTTCTGCTCGATTCGCCGCAGACTATCTTAGAGACCTTCTCCCAGTCGGAAGTCGCCCTCGCCATGAAAACGAGCCTCCTGTCGGCGACAATCTGTACGCTGATCGTTCTCGTATTCGGCGTGCCCCTGGCTTACGGCATCGCCCGAACGAATTTCCGTGGAAAGACGGTCCTGGAAACGGCGATTGACCTGCCCATTCTTATTCCGCAGTCTGCCGTAGGCGTTGCCTTCCTCTGGGTCGTCGGCGCAAAAGGCTTTCTGGGAGGGACTGTAAACGTCGGGGGCACGCTTGCCGGCGTCATTCTCGCCCAGATGTTTGTGAGTGCGCCCTTCCTGATTAAAACGGCAATCACGTCCTTCGAAGCCGTGCACCCGCACCTCGAGAGTGTCGCCCGAAGCCTCGGCGCCTCGCCCGCGGGCGCCTTCTGGCGCGTCTCTTTGCCTTTGGCGGCAAGAGGTATTTTCGTCGGCTGCATCCTCACCTGGGCAAGGGCAATCAGCGAGGTCGGCTCCGTCGCTATCCTCGCTTATTATCCGATGACCGCACCCGTGCTCGTTTTCAGCCGCAGCACTCAGGCAGGCATCGAGCAGGCGCGCCCCGTTGCCATAGTGCTCATCCTGACGTGCCTGTGGATTTTCATCGGGCTGCACTTCATCCGCTCTGCTGCGTTCAGGCGGTTCGTCGGGAGGACGGAGCAAATATGATTGTTCTATCGAACCTGCAAAAAAGCTTAGGCTCTTTCCGGTTGTTGATCGAGCAACTGGAAATTCAGCCCGGTGAATACCTCGTCATCCTCGGACCGAGCGGCGCCGGCAAGAGTGTGCTTCTACTGACAGTTGCCGGCCTGATCCGCCCCGACAGCGGACAGCTCTTCTTCAACGGCGGCGATGTCACTGGTCTCCCGCCCGAGAAGCGCGACGTGGGATTGGTCTTCCAGGAAGCGAATCTTTTCCCTCACCTCACCGTCGCGAAAAACATCGCGTTTGGAAAGCGCTACCGGAGAAAAAGAGCAGCGGAGATTCAGCAACGGGTGGAGCTTTTGATTGATATGCTGAACATCCGCCCCCTCCTTTACCGCACCGTGGAGGGACTCAGCGGCGGCGAGAAGCAGCGGGTCGCCATCGCTCGTGCCCTCAGCATCGGCCCGACAATTCTGCTGCTGGATGAGCCCCTCGGCCTTCTCGACCAGAACACTCGGGAGGAACTCCGCAAGGAGCTTCGCCGCGTCCACGACGAACTCCGCACGACGACCCTTCACGTTACTCACGACCGCAGCGAAGCCTTCACGATGGCCGACCGAATCGCCATCCTCAACGAGGGAAGACTCGCGCAGGTTGGCCCCCGCGAAGAGATTTTCACTCGTCCCGCGTCCGAATTTGTCGCGCGTTTCCTCGGCGTCGAGAATGTCCTCGATGCTTTTGCGGAACAGGATGCGAGCGGAAGGACGTTTCTCAGAATCGGAGAATCGCGGTTACCCGCGCCCTCGCAGTATCAAGGCAGAGTTCGTTTTTGCGTTCGACCGGAGGATGTCTCCCTGCACCCGCATGTTCCGCCGCGAACAGAGGCAGCCGCGTCGCTTTCGGGAACGGTCAAATCCATCGAGGACCGAGGGGCCGTCCTCCGCCTCGTCGTGAACTGTCCGGTCGGCGATGTGGTGGTGCTCTGCGGGAAGCAGCAGTTCTTAGGAAGCGGGCTTTCCTGTTCGTCATCAGTATGGCTGAGATTGAACGCGGCATCCATTCACGTCTTGCCGCGACCGGACTGAGGCTCTTGTCGCAGAGGAGCGCATGATCGCTTTCGTCAACTGGAAAATCTTTCGCAGAACGTTGATACCGTTTCAGGAAAGTTACGTAGAGCTCGCGGCATGCCTCGCTGTGTTCTTCCTTGCTCTCGTGTGCGTGGCGGTCAAAAGCCGTCGGCAGTCCTGGCGGCACATCGTCCAGGGAGTCAGCGTGCTGGTCTTCTTTTTCGTAGTGCGGTCGTGCCTGGGCGTTTTCGGCCTCATTCGCAACGCCTTCCACGGCGCCAGCCTGATCGGCAAGGACGACCTCAACGCGTTCTATTTCCTCAGCATGACCGTGGTGATTCTTTCCGTCGCTCTCCATTCGGGCGCCATTTTCTGCGGCTGGATTTGCCCGACAGGAACCATGCAGGAGGTGGTCGGAAAGGGAAGGCGCCTGTTTCAGAAGAAAAAGACGCACGTTGTACTGGGCAGCAGAATTTCGCTCTTAACCATCCTTGCCGGGATGGGCATTTTTGTCTGGTTTGTCTATCGGATTTTTGGCAATCGGCGACCACTCCCGGAGGACTCGGCGGTCCTGTGGGTGACTTCTCTCGTGGTTATCTCCTCGTTCGCCATGTTTTTCAGCAGAAGAGAGCGGGCGTTGAGGAGCTTCCGCGTTGTCTCTTTGGCATTCATCATGTTTTCCATTTTCCTTGGCATCTCGGTGTATTCTCCGGTGCATTTCATCTACAGCGATGTCCGTGACTGGGCAAGCGAGCTCTCGACCATTGCGATCGTGTCGTCCGCTATCTGGGTCGCCCGAGCGTGGTGCCGCTATCTCTGCCCTTTCGGGTACGTTTGTTCTCAGTTGAACCGGGTTGCCCTGCGGCAGGTTGTCGTCTCGCCAGGGTGCTCCGAATGCGACCGGTGCGGACAGGTCTGCGAGGTAGGAGCTATTGAGAGGGGCAAGCTCAATTCATCGGCTTGCATCATGTGCCTGGCTTGCGTGGATGCGTGTCCGTCGCGGTGCATTCGATATGTGAATCAAGGAGAGTATGCAGGCGGGGACGCCTGCGCTACGGGGAGTGGCGCATGACAAACCGCGCGCCCTTCATCCTTTTGCTTTCGTTGCTGCTTCTGCTCTCAACTTCCCTTGTGATGCAGGCTTCCAGCCTGCCTGGCCATCTTGTCCCGATTTTCAGCGCGCCGACCGGTTCCGAACCTCTGACCCACCCGGACGACTGGGTTTCTTTTCGCGGGGGCCCCTCGAACGCAGCCTCACGAATCTTCGAGACTGCGACTCGCCAGAAGCCAACCGAATGGTCGTTCAAACCTTCCCCGTGGACGTGGGCCTACCGCCCGGGCACAGGCGTCTGGAGTTCTCCATCCATCGCGCGGGTCGGCGAGCGAGTCATTCTGTTCGTCGGCAGCTACGACAACAACCTCTACGCCGTGGACGCCTTCTCAGGCGGGGAGCTGTGGCGCTTCACCACCGGCGGCGAAATTTTTTCCACGCCAGGGGTCGCAAACATCAACGGGAAACACACTGTGTTTTTCGGCTCGGCCGAGCGCATTCTTTATGCTCTCGATGCCGAAACCGGGGCGAAAATCTGGGCGTACCAGCTCGTGGACTGGCGTTATACGGTTGGTGAATCGCGCATCTCCTCGCCAGCGGTCTTCTCCCTTGACGGAAAGGAGGTAGTCCTGTTCTGTTGGTGGGTACACGACGCATCCTTCGCTCGCCCTCTCGAGACGACCGAAGCTCTTCTTCTTGATTGCGAAAACGGTCAGCGAGTCTGGCAAACGCGATTCTCGAAAAGCCCGCCATCGAGTCCGTGCATCGCGGCGATTGATGGCCAACCGCGGATTTTCGTTTCCGCCCGCGACGGGAACACCTACTGCCTCGACGGAAAGTCCGGCGACCTTCTCTGGAAGCACACCAGCCAGGGCGAGGTTCTCAGTAGCCCCAGTTGTGCGGCGGGTCTCGACCCCCCACTGATTTTCGTCGGCTCTCGCTATGGCGCGTTACACGCCCTCGACTCCCGCGACGGCTCGCCTGTCTGGAGCTTCAAAGCGGGCCACTGGATTGATTCCTCTCCAGCGATTGTCGAGATGGCGGGTGAGCCGTACGCTCTTTTCGGCTCCCACGATCAGTCCGTGTACTGCCTCAACGCTCGCACCGGACGCCTTCGCTGGAACTTCCCTACAAAGGGGGACGTGTACTCTTCTCCCGCTGTCTTCGAAGACGGCCAGCGGACCCTCGTTGCCGTTGCCTCCGGCGACGATTACCTTTACCTTCTGGATGCCTGGTCGGGAAAAGAAATCTGGCGAGACCGTCCCGGCAGGTTTCTGTGGGGATACAGGATTGTCGGCGATTCCATCTGGTCGAGTCCTGTCGCCGCTCGCCTGAACGGCCAGTGGATGCTGTTCGCTCCCTTCTACGATGGTCAGGTTCACGCGTACTCCCTCGGGGAAGCGAAGGAAATGGCGAAACATCGCTCCTCCTACGGGGAAGTCATGCTGCTGAAAATCGCTTCGACCATCGTTGGGACGCTGCTCGTGATCGGCATCCTGTTTCGCCTCGGCCGCCAATAGCCACCATAGCATAGATGGCAGCAGCTCAGGGTAACGCCGTAGGCGCAGCTCCAGGGCTGCGGAATGGAGAATTTGTCGCGTTGGGGGAGGGGAAAGTGGGCGGACTGGAAAGGGCGTAGTGTGAGGGGGAAGTGCGGGGGTTGAGTTGCCTGATTGCTCTGTTACTCTGGCCGTTGCCGAAAAATTTTCTTCTTTTTGATTTTTTTGTTGACAAGATATTATATGTATATATACT
>JAUYEE010000105.1 GCA_030691545.1 bacterium
TCAGACCGCTGACGCCTCCCACACAAAATACCCCGGAACGCTCCCGGACGCCGTGGCTAACACCGAACGCGAGATGATTATGGAAGCCCTCAAGACCACGAAAGGGCATCAGGGCAAGGCCTCCAAACTCCTCGGCATCACCGAGCGCATCCTCGGCTACAAAATCGAGAAATACGGCATCTCACCCAAAATCTACTCCGCAAAAGCCCAGAAGTACGCCAACGTATAGAATCCGCGAGAATTTGCGTGCCGGCGAGCCCCGCGCAGAATGGTCTTTTGTTGTGGCTTCCCCAGGAGCCTGCGCGATACACTCGGTGCCTTGATAGCTGCTCGTGGGTCTGATTTTCAAGGCGAACAAACGAGGGAGGCGAACTCATACTTAAAGGAGGGCCGGAGATGGGGAAGATTTCTTTTCTTGTGTCGGTCTCGTTGATGGTTCTCGCATTGGCCCCGGTTTGGGGATCAACCTGGCACGTGGACGGCTCGGTTTCTGCATCTGGAGATGGAAAGGCGTGGGCTACGGCATTCAAGAGAATTCAGGAGGGCATTGATGCCTCATCCGATGACGACACTGTGACGGTTGCGAAGGGGACCTATAACGAAAACGTTAGGTTGAAAGGGAAGAATATTGTCCTTCGAAGCACAGATCCATTGGACCGGAGCGTCGTAGAGAGCACCATAATCGAGGGAAAGAAAGGTTTCGGGGCCGCCGTCGGCTTCTTTGGGAGCGAAGACGACACATGTGTTCTATCAGGATTCACCGTGTGCAACGCAAACCGCGGCCTGGAGGGAGCGGGAGCACGGGCGACTGTTGAGAGAAACATCATCAGTGGCAACTCCGGCGATGGCGGCGTCGTGGGTTGCGATGGCGCAGTGCAGAATAACATCATCGTGGGAAACTCGAGATCTAGAGTTGGTGGTGGACTGTCGGGCTGCGACGGCGTGATCCAGAACAACGTAATCATCGGTAATTCCGCTTTGGAGGGGGGCGGCGTGGGCTATTGCACGGCTGTAGTGCGAAACAATGTAATCGCGGGAAACGCAGCGGAGTGGGGAGGAGGAGGCTTGCGGGCTTGTTTTGGTGTCATCGAGAACAACACTATTGTCGGCAACTCCGGCGGTGGGCTCGAGAGTTGCGGTAGCATACGCAACTGCATCGTGTGGGGAAACCGCGAAGGAGACCAGCTTCGCTCCTGCCCAGCGCCGAGTTATTCGTGCATAGAAGGTTGGAGAAGTGGGGCGGACGGAAACATCGCCGACAATCCGCATTTCGTCGACCCGGCTGCCAATGATTTTCATTTGATAAGCTGGTCGCCTTGTATAGACGCGGGCGACCCAGCTTCTCCTTACTCCAGCGAGCCGCAGCCGAATGGCGGACGCGTCAACATGGGGGCTTATGGCGGCACCCCGGAAGCCGCCTGCGCCTCACCGGACAGCGACCGAGACGGTTTGCCCGACGACTGGGAAGTGCATTTTTTTGGAAACCTCGGGCAGGCGCCTGAGGACGACCGGGATGACGACGGACTCTCGAATCTCGAGGAGTTTCGCTATGCCAGGAACCCGACTGAAGCTCCGCTGACATGGCACGTGGACGCCTCTGTCTCCGCGTCAGGCACCGGTAAGTCGTGGGTTGACGCGTTTAAGACTATCCAAGAGGGGGTAGATGCGGCATCGGATGGCGACACAGTGGTCGTTGCCGAAGGGACCTACGTCGAGAACGTGCAGTTCGACGGCGAGAGTGTTGTTCTTAAGAGCAAGGACCCACTTGATGCCAGCGTTGTCGACCGGACGGTGATCGACGGCAACCGGGCGGGGCCTGTTGTAACGTTCGCCGGCACGGAGAACGCAACCTGCGTTCTTTCGGGCTTCACGCTCCGAAATGGCAGGGCATCTCTCGGGAGGGTGCGTGACGGCGGGGGGGTCTACGGCGGGACTGGGGACACCCATACATGCGCCACGATCGAACACAATGTCGTCACTGGGAACCAAGCGGAAGGTTCTGGGGGAGGTCTCGCGTTTTGCGATGGTGCTATACGCAGTAACACTGTTGCTGGCAACACGGCAAGCACGGGGGGTGGGCTCTGCGGTTGTGACGGGACCATCGAGAGAAACCTGATCAGCCGTAACACGGGTACGAGTGGTGGGGGTCTGGCTAGTTGTGACGGAGTAGTCCGAGATAACGAAGTCTCATGGAACAGCGCGATCGGAAGCGGTGACTTCGATTATGGGCTGGGAGGCGCGTTGGCATGGTGCTCGGGCACCATAATAGGCAACATCATCGCGGGGAATTCTGGGCGGGGCGGCGGAGGCCTGGCGTGTTGCGCGGGCACGATCCAGAACAATACCTTAACCGGTAACTCGGCGAGCTATGGTGGCGGCGCATATGTGTGCGACGGCACCATCGAGAATAACACCATAGCCGGAAACTTGGCGGGCTGGTATGGCGGCGGGCTGTACGGCTGCGAGGCCGCCATTCTCAACTGCATTATATGGGAGAACGGTGCCCTGACAGGCCCCCAGATCCACGAATCCAGCGTTCCGACGTATTGTTGCATCGAGGGTTGGAGCGGGGGTGGCGAAGGGAACATTTCTGAAAACCCACAGTTTGTTGATCCCGACGGACCCGACAATGACCCAGATACCTACGAGGACAACGATTACCGCATTGCTCAAGGGTCGCCGTGCGTTGACGCGGGCCTAAACGAGGAATGGATGTGGTCGGCCGTTGACCTCGACGGGAATGCACGGATTATGAACGGAACGGTCGACATGGGAGCGTTCGAATACCTTCCGAGCGCGGTGGTTATCCTCACACTGTACGTTCACGAGCGGAGCGCGACGGGACCAGTGCTTGCAGGCGTGCGAGTAACAGCGCGGGTTGGCGACGGCATCACCTTTGATAAAACGACGGACTCCGCCGGGTACGTGGACATCACCGGTGCGCCGGGGACATGGGATTTCACGGCTTCCAAGGAAGGTTACAAAACAGTCTCATGGAGCCAAGGCATTGCAACGACCTGCACGAGGCACGCGTTTCTACTTGAGACCGCCCCTTCCTTGGTGATCACCTCTCCTTTAGAAATAACAGCAAGGGAGCTGTATCGTGTGGGCGACGTGCTCAACGCCGGCTTCACTATTACCAACCGAGGAACAGATTCGGTTGTTCTTGATACATTGGTCGTAGGGGGGCGCGGTCCCACCGGCGAAATTGTGGATTTCGAGAAAGCCGACGGAGTTACGCTGAATCCTGGCGATAGCTACACTTATCACGGGTCGCTTACCTTACCAGGTCAACCCGGCACATATCATTTCTTCTGTGCTTATCACACCCAAGAGCACATGGCCGGCGAGGACGAATATAACTGGAATACGAACATCGCTGTCGAGATTGACGGGCAGATCATAGAAGACTTCAGCGAAGCGAGGGGCTACAGAGAGAAAGATATTGTCGTCTTCAAGGAGACGTACATCGGCCCCGCTCCTCCGCCGGCAATATGGGAGAAAGTATCTGGACCCTGGGACGGCGAGTCTACGAGTCTTGCGCAAATTGCCGTTCAGCCTGACAACCCTGACATGGTGTACGCCGCGGTCAGGCACGACCATTATTACTGGGGATACGAGGGAGACGAGCTTTACGAATCCACGAACGGGGGGATGGATTGGACACCAATAAATAAAGGTCTGCCGCGGTTGGTGTGGGGCTACTACTATCCAATTGGGGCGATAGCCATTGCCGACTCGAACCCAGCTATCGTCTATGTCGGGACTTCGTCTCTTGATCCTTACTCAGGCTTGTCCTCTGGAAAGGGAATATACAAGTCCACAAAGTCGGTGAGTGGCGGTCTGGAGTGGAAGCCTGTGGGCGGTCCGTCCTCCGGGTGGTCCATATTCAAGAGCTCGTATTGTGTTTCGTCGATGTGTGTTGACCCTACCAACCCTGACAGAGCCTACGCCGGTACAATAGCTGGCGGGCTGTGGAAGACAACTGACGGAGGCGAAGCGTGGCAGAAAGGATGGGAGGAGCCAATCAATAAGGAAACACTGCTGGATGTGAATGCGATCTGTGTCTCCACGGCTGACCCTAACGTGATTTATGCTGCCGCGTACAATTTCGCCCCATCGGCAGCCAAGGATTGGTCTCGGATTCTGATACCGAATCGGCTCATTAGATCGGAGGATTGGGGTGATAATTGGGAGAACCTAAGGTGGGGAATAAGCACGGCCGCGCCCAGAATCAGTGACATTGCGGTTGGCAAAGGCAGCCCCCGGGTATCTTACGCTATCACCACTGTTGGATATAATAGCAGGGTGTATAAATTTCTAGACCAAGACACGACAGCGCTAAACGCGAGTGGCGCCGGCGGCCCGGACCCCCTGCCTCCTGTGGACCCGGTAATGCAGGTGATAGGGTTTTATGGTGAGCAAGGCAAAAGCGGCTCAATATGCGTCCACAGCGACCGGGCAGATGTGATCTATGCTGCGAGCACCTGGGGGTTCGATGGTGTCTACTTTTCGCCAAACTCTGGCGACAACTGGTTTCCTATGGGACTAAAAGGAAATCACATCCGTAAGTTGCTCTTTGCCTCAGGTGGCGGCCGACGCGTCCTTTACGCAGCGGCGATAGAGGGCCTCTTCAAAATCGAGCTGTCCGCGGGGGTCATCGTCGCACAGATCGACAGTCCTGGTGAACTTCGGGTCTATGATGCCCAGGGTCGCATCACGGGTCTGGTTGACGGTGAGGTGAAAGAGGAAATCCCGTATTCGGCTTATCTTGACGACGCTGTGGTGATCCTTTCTTCAAGTGATTCATTTTCTTACGAGGTGGGGGGAAAGAGCGCCGAGAGGTACGGATTGACGTTGGCTTCCACAAACGAACTGGAAACAAGCACCTTCAGCGCAAGTAACATCCCCACCTCAGCCGACGCAATCCATCAGTACAGCATCGATTGGTCAGCTCTTTCCAGAGGTGAAGAAGGTGTTCTGCTCCAGATAGATTCAGACGGAGACGGCATATTTGAGGAAGTGATCACTGCCGGCACCGAGTTGCGCTGCCTCGAACAGGAGCGGCTCAAGCTGAGTCTTGATGGGGCCGTAGCAACGGTCACCTTGGATGGACTGCCGTCCCGTGAATATACCATGGAGTACACGGAAGATTTGGCCAACGGAACATGGCAGAGGGTCCCCGGAGAATGGCCAATACCCGGCCCTGTCATCTGGACCGAGAACATCGTGGGGATCGGAAAGCGCTACTATCGGGCGATATTGCACTGACAGCCTGAAACGGCAGCCCGGGGCGAGGCGATTCACCCATCCCGTTTCCATTGCCCGTTTTTCCAACAACTTCGTAGGTTCTGGCCCTGATTCTACAATATTGTAGATTTCTCTAAAGCCTCCGTTGGGCGAGGTTCGCTTCATAACTGCCTTTCTGGCAGTTAGTTAGTAAGCGACCCTCTGCCTTTGAATTGTGGCACCCCGCTTGCACAATGCTCTACCCGGTTTCTCGGTTCACGGTAGGTGTCACAACGACAGGTAACCGAATCGGAGGAAGGGCTTTTGCGACGTTTCCGACAGAACAAACTGACGTTCACTCTGATGTGGACAAATGTTCTCTGCATGGCTGCCGGTCTGTTTTGCGAGACCGCACGGGCCGAGGAGGCGCCGGCGAAAGTCGAAGGAAGCGTTGGGGCTGTCTTCAACTCGAAATACATCTGGCGGGGGCAGAACCTTGTGGACGGACCAGTGCTTCAGCCGGAAGGCTCGCTGACGTATCAGGGATGGACCGGGACGGTCTGGGCGAACTACGACGCCGATGAAGGAGACGAGTGGACGGAGGTTGACTACACGCTCGATTACACGGCCTCGCTGGGCGTTATGACTTCATCTCTTGAGATTCTGAGCGTCTCGGTCGGCTACACGTACTACACGTTTCCGCCACTGCGCCATCATCCGGAACTGGGCGTTCACGATGACTCGCATGAGGTTTATGCGGGCCTGTCGCTCGACGCGCTTCTTTCGCCGTCGCTGATCGCGTACTACGACTTCGGTCAGGGAGACGGGATGTATTACGAAGCCGCCATCGCGCATAGCTTTTCGCTGGGCGCGCCCGCTCTATCGCTCGGCGGCTCGGTTGGCTACAACGACGGGCAGTGGGGCTACGACTCGATCCTGAGCGCTGCTCTTGTATCCCTGGGCCTGGACGTCCCGATAACCAAAAGGCTGACTTGGGGCACCTCGGCGGCAGCCTCCATAGCCCTCGACAGCCAATACGATAACGAAGTTTTCTTCGGGACAAGCATCACATTCAGCTTTTAGACACAGGCGCCAAAGGGGCTGATTGATCTCAGGCGCGGCGCAGTGGTCATAGGTCGAGAGGCTTTGACCGACAACAAGGAGGAGTGAGACATGCGCTGGTCAGTTGCACTCGGACTGCGGACGATGCTGGCGGCGGACCCAGAATCCCTCAGAACGGGTTTGGACGCGTTGTGGGTGCTAATGGTGGTTGAGGCCGCATTGACCCAGGCAAAAGACAGCGTGAACCTCCGCGCGAAAAACACTGTGGATTACAGAAGCCGCCCGGCGCCAGGCCGGCTCGGCTCGGCGCCCCGGCCATAGCAACCAGAACCTCGACCGCTATTCGGCCCGTGCCGATGGCGTCCTGGAAAAGAGGTTTCAGATCGGTCGAGTTGGTTTCGGTCATCGCCGTCGGTCGGCAGCAACTTTTGAAAAAAGAGAAAGGAGAAGACACCAATGGTCAATCCGGGAGATACCGCCTGGGTTTTGATTTCAACTGGCCTGGTAATGCTGATGACGCCGGGACTGGCATTCTTCTACGGAGGGATGGTCAGAAAAAAGAACATCCTGGGAATTCTGATGCAGTGTCTCATAGCTCTGTGCGTGTTAAGCATTCAGTGGGTGCTCTTCGGTTACAGCTTGTCTTTTGCTCCAGGAGAGGGTTTTTGGGGGGGATTGGATTGGGTGGGTCTGAGCGGCGTGGGATTAGAACCCTACGCCGATTACGCCGCTACGATACCGCATCAGGCATTCATGATCTTCCAGGGGATGTTTGCCGTTATCACTCCAGCCCTCATCATCGGCGCCTTTGCGGAGAGAATGAAGTTTTCCGCGTTCATTGCGTTTGTCCTCCTTTGGGCGACGTTTGTCTATGACCCCGTATGCCATGCGGTCTGGGGCGTGGGCGGATTCTTAAGAGAATTGGGCGCCCTTGATTTTGCCGGCGGAACAGTTGTGCACATCAATGCCGGGATTGCCGCCTTGGCCACGGCATTAGTCATCGGCAAAAGAACAAACATAGGAAAAAGCATGCCTGTCCCCCACAACATGCCGTTCGTGGTTTTGGGAACAGCGTTGCTGTGGTTTGGGTGGTTTGGGTTTAATGCTGGAAGTGCTTTGGCGGCGAACGGCATAGCGGTGAATGCCTTTGTCGTAACGAATACAGCAGCGGCCACTGGCGGCTTAAGCTGGGCGTTGATTGAGTGGCTGCGGAATGGAAAACCAACGGTATTCGGTGCCTGTAGCGGTGCGGTAGCGGGTCTGGTGGCGATTACCCCTGCCGCGGGTTTTGTCAGCATAATTCCGGCCATCGTCATCGGTTTGTTAGTGAGCCTGTTCTGTTTCACCGCCGTCTCCGTCATTAAGCCGAAATTCGGTTACGACGATTCTCTGGATGCCTTCGGCGTGCATTGCGTCGGAGGTACGTGGGGTGCGCTTGCCACCGGCCTTTTCGCCTCCAAAGCACTGAACCCGGCAGGCGCCGACGGACTTTTCTTCGGCAACCCCCAACAGTTTCTCATTCAATTGGCTGCGGTGGGGGCAACCTTGGTTTACTCGCTGGCCGCAAGCGCCGCAATTTACAAGCTGGTGGATATAGTTATCGGCCTCCGCGTGGATGAGAAACAAGAGGCAATGGGCCTCGACCTTACACAGCATCATGAGCGGGCCTATACGGTATTGGAATGACGAGAGCGCGTAGCAGCTAACTGGTGGCATAAAGGAGGTGAAATTATGAAGTTAGTTATCGCGATAATCCAGCCGCACAAGCTGGAGCAAGTCAAGGAGGAACTGTATAAGGCCGAGGTGAATCTCATAACCGTCAGCGAGGTTTTAGGGCATGGCCGCCAGAAAGGAGTAACCGAAGTTTACCGCGGGGCAAAGGAAACCGGAAATCTTCTGCGCAAGATACGGCTCGAGATCGCTGTCAATGACAATTTCCTCGAGCCTACGGTAAGAGCGATTACTCGGGGCGCCAAGACCGGCGAGACCGGAGACGGCAAAATCTTCGTCCTTGATTTGCCCGAGTGTATTCGAATCCGCACCGGCGAGACGGGCGGCGTCGCCATTGGATAAGGAAGAGGAAAAACGGAGAGGAATCGTGGGCAGGATGCCCATGCCACCTCTTGCAACAAAACCAAACAAGGAGATAAAGACATGCCAGACCTGAAGGAACAAGTCCTTAGAACTGTGAAAGAGAACGACGTGAAGTTCATCCGACTCTGGTTTGTGGACATCCAGGGGCAGGTGAAGAGCTTCGCCATCACTGAAGGGGAACTCGAAGGCGCCCTTGAGAACGGCATGGGGTTCGATGGCTCTTCCATCACCGGCTACCAGGACATCGAGGAAAGCGACATGATAGCCAAGCCCGACCCCAGCACGTTTCGCATCCTCCCGTGGCGACCCAAGGAGAAAGCCGTCGGAAGAATGATCTGCGACATCAACGTCCCCGGCGGCAAGTCGTACGAGGGCGATCCTCGCTACACTCTCCGACGAGCCTTGCAGCGGATGGAGAAGTTGGGTTTCGACCACTTCTACATCGGCCCGGAGCTGGAGTATTTCTACTTCCGGAATTCGGCTTGCCCGGAGATTCTCGACCACGGCGGCTACTTTGACCTGACCACGCTGGACGGGGCGAGCGACCTGCGACGGGACACCGTCCTCGCCCTCGAGTCCATGGGCATCCCCGTCGAGTACAGCCACCACGAGGTCGGCACCAGCCAGCACGAAATTGACATGCGCTACACCGACGCCCTCAACATGGCCGACCACGTCGTCACCTACCGCGTCGTGGTCAAGGAGATCGCCGCCAAGCACGGCGTGTACGCGACCTTCATGCCCAAGCCGATTTTCGGGCAAAACGGCAGCGGCATGCACACCCACTTCTCCATTTTCAAGGGCGACAGGAACGTGTTCTTTGACCCGAAGGACCCGAACTACCTCAGCAGCATCGCCAAGAAATTCATGGCCGGGCTTCTGAAGTATTCGCGGGAGATGTCGTGCGTGTTCGCTCAGTGGGTCAACTCCTACAAGAGGTTGGTGCCGGGGTATGAGGCGCCGGTCTATATCGCCTGGTCGAAGAGAAACCGCTCCGCCCTTATCCGAGTGCCCCAGTATTACCCGGGAAAAGAAAAGGCTGTTCGCGGCGAGTTCCGTCCGCCGGACCCAGCCTGCAACCCGTACCTGACCTTCGCGCTCATGCTGCATGCGGGGCTTGATGGAATGGAGAACGACTACGAACTCTCTGAGCCCCTCGACAAAAACCTCTACGAGCTTTCGGAGGAAGAGAGAAGAAAGGCCGGAATCGAGTCCCTCCCGGGAAGCCTCGGCGAGGCAATCTCACTCACGGAAAAGAGCGACTTCGTCAGAAGGGCCCTCGGCGACCATATCTTCAGCCGCTTCATCGAGTTGAAGAAGAAACAATGGGAGGACTACCGGATTCAGGTGTCCTCGTACGAACTGGAAAAGCTGCTGCCGATTCTGTAAGCGGAGAAAGGTCCAGAAGAACTCGAAATCCTGATCCCCCGGAGCGGCCGTGTGAGGCTCAGGTGTTGTCGCGTCTGGCCGGGCCTCACATTGCCCTCCGGCGGTAGAAGATCCGTCTCCGGAAAGGGGCAGGCTGGGTCGGGTGACCGCGATCGGCAAGTGTCGGTGTGAACTGCATTTGTGGCGAGCGGCTCACGGACCCCGGCTGCGGGACGAGCGCCCCATGCGCCGCTCCGGGGTTCTTGTGCGAACAAGCGAAGGTTCTCCGCCCTGAACCAAAGCAATTGAGCTGGCTGCACAGCGGATCAAGAGAACCTCGTGGAAAGCTTGCCGCTCGAGATACTGTATTATAGTGAAGGATATGACCTATGTGTGGGATTTGTGGAATCATTACGGCAGACATCGGGCGGCGCCCCACCCGGGTTCTGAAGCGGATGGTCCTACGCCTCCGCCATCGGGGACCGGACGAGTACGGACTTTTTGAGGACGAATGGGCGAGCCTGGGACATGCCAGACTGAGCATCATAGACCTCTCGACCGGCAGCCAGCCGATCCACAATGAGGATGGGAGCTTGTGGATCGTTTATAACGGTGAAGTGTTCAATTACCTTGAACTGCGCGAGGAGCTTCTAAAAGAGGGACACCGCTTTTACACCCGCTCCGACACGGAGGTTTTTCTTCACGCCTACGAGCAATACGGTCCCGAATGTTTACAGAGGATCAACGGCCAATTTGCCTTAGCCATCTGGGACCGGAAAGAGTGCAAGCTGTTCCTCGCGAGAGACAGGATAGGGATACGACCGGTCTATTACTACCGTGCCCCCCAATTGCTGGCGTTCGCCTCCGAGATGAAATCGCTGTTCCTGCTGCCCGGTTTTCAGACTCGGCTGGACCCTCTCGCACTCAAGGAAACCTTGACCCTCTGGGCCACCCAGGCCCCACGAACTCCTTTCGAGGGGATAGAGGAGCTTGAGCCGGGCTGCTTTCTCATCTATCAGGCGAGGGGCCAAGCCCTCCAGCGAAAGAAATTCTGGGACATTGGGTTCGAAAACCCCGCCGCAGAAGACAAAAACTCCCTGGAACGCTGCAAGGAAGAGTTCCGCAGTCTGCTTATTGACGCGACCAAAATCCGGCTTCGAGCCGACGTTCCGGTGGGGGCGTACCTCAGCGGAGGACTGGATTCTTCCGTCATCACAGCGATCGTAAAACGATTCACCGACACGCCGTTGAGAACCTTCTCCATAAGCTTTCAGGACCTCGTCTTCGACGAAAGCTCATACCAGAGGAAGGTGGTTTCTCACCTCGGCACGGAGCATCAAGAAATCTTGTGCACCAACAGAGCCATCGCCGAGGCTTTCCCTCAGGTCGTCTGGTTCGCCGAGAAGCCCCTGTTGAGGACCGCCCCTGCTCCTCTCATCCTTCTATCCCGGTTGGTGAGAGAAAACGGCTTCAAGGTCGTCTTAACCGGAGAAGGAGCGGACGAATTCCTCGCCGGGTACAACATTTTCAAGGAGGCGAAAATACGGGCGTTATGGGCAAGGAATCCCTCCAGCAGCCTGGCGCCGCAACTTTTGCAGCGCCTTTATCCGTACCTCGAAAGCCCATCCGCAGGGAAGCGATCGCATTTCCAGTTCTTTTTCCGACAGGGGCTTACCGAAACCCACTTGCCGTACTACTCGCACCTTGTCCGGTGGAGGAACACCTCCCGCATCCGGAGTTACCTTGCCGGCGAATTGCAGGACAGAATCCATCACTACGATCCGGTTGAGAAATTTACCGAACAGTTGCCCGTCGGCTTCGAAAAATGGCACCTCCTTCACAAAGCCCAATACATCGAGATCAAAACCTTCCTGTCAGCCTACCTTCTCTCTTCGCAGGGAGACCGGGTCGCTATGGCCAACAGCGTGGAGGGGCGCTTCCCCTTTCTGGATTACCGGGTCATGGAGTTCTGTACGCGGCTCCCTCCGCATTATAAACTGCGCGGACTCAATGAGAAGTATCTGTTGAAGATGGCTTTCCAGGATGAACTGCCGCCGGAAGTCATCCAGAGAGCCAAACACCCCTACCGGGCGCCGATCCATCGCAGCTTTTTTTGCCCCGGCGCACCTGACTACGTGGACGCCCTTCTCAGCGAGCAGACCGTTCGTCAAAAGGGATATTTTGATCCCCGCAATGTACAGCGGCTCGTCGAAAAGTGCAAACGACCTGGCACTTTTGTCAGCGAGGTGGAGAACATGGCCTTGGCTTTTGTCCTATCTGTGCAACTATTGGATGAACTTTTTTTCGGGCCGCCGCCTGTGGAAGACATTGACCCGGAGCGGGTCCATTTTTCTTCATTCGGTGGGCTCGGGGAAGGAAAGCAATGATCCTGATTCTGCAAAACGTAGCGTGCGAAGGACCGGGAACGATCGCGTCGTATCTCTCCTCGCATGACCTTGCGTTCACAACAGCGCGACTTTTCGAGGGGACCGGAGCCGCTCCGAACCTCGACAACGTCTCCCAGCTCATTGTCCTCGGGGGTTCGATGAATGTCTACCAGCAACAGGAATTTCCCTTCTTACGCACAGAATGTCGTCTGCTCGAGGAGGCGATTCGAAGAGACCTCCCAACGATGGGAATCTGCTTGGGCGCGCAGTTGATCGCGAAGGTTCTTGGGGCCAAGGTCACAAGGGCGCCTGTCCCCGAGGTCGGATGGTACCGCGTACAATTGACCGCTGCCGCAGCTCGAGACAGCGTTTTCAGAGGATTGGAACGTACGCTCCGCGTCTTCCAGTGGCACGAGGACACATTCGATCTTCCCCGCGGGGCAGTCCTTTTAACCCGGTCAAGGACATGCCCCAATCAAGCGTTCCGCTACGCCCAGAACATTTACGGTCTTCAGTTTCATATCGAAGTGGACGGCGGTATGATAGATAATTGGTTTGAGAAATACGCACCCGAGAGTCCCGCCAGGAAACACGTGCTATCGGAATACGAGAAAATATCAGCCACGTTTCGAATCCGGGCGGAGCAGTTGTATGACAACTTTTTTCAGGGGCACTTGAAGGAAATAAAGTATGCCCTCGATTCGAATCGCGCTGGCTCAGGTTAACAGCACGGTCGGAGACATCCCCGGAAATCGTGAAAAAACGCTGCGGTTTGCGAGGCGAGCCTGGGATTCTGGAGCGGAGGTCGTAGTTTTCCCCGAACTGTCGCTGTGCGGTTATCCGCCAGAGGACCTGCTTCTGAAGCCCCATTTTCTTCAGAAAAGCTCCGAAGCGCTCCAGGAAATCGCGGCGGGCCTTTCTCCACCGGCAGCAATCATCGGCTGTCCCAGCCGGCAAGACGCGCGGAACTGCAATTCGGCAGCCGTCGTGAGCAAGGGTCGCCTCGTCGCCCTGTACCATAAAATGTTGCTGCCAAACTATGGCGTGTTTGACGAGAGAAGGTACTTCGAGCCAGGAGGCGAGCTTGTGTGCTTGGAATACAAGCGCGTGCTCTTCGGCATCACAATCTGCGAGGACATCTGGGAAGCCGCCGGGCCGTGTCAGGCATACGGGAAAGAGGGTGTCCAGGTCATCATCAATCTTTCAGCATCCCCCTATCACAAGGGCAAAATGAACCTCAGGGAGGAGATGCTGCGGGAGAGAGCGACGGAGAATGGGGTGCACGTCTTCTACTGCAACCTGGTTGGGGGACAGGACGAGCTGCTCTTCGACGGTGGAAGCATGGTCATCTCACCCGATGGGCACGTCGTGGCGCGGGCGAAGCAGTTCGTGGAGGACATCGTCTTTTACGATTTAACCATCCCAGCAAAGGGAACAAAGCCATCCTGCCCTGCAACGAGAATTGAGCCACCGACCCCGGAAATGCCAAAGCCTGCCGTTCCACGGTCCGAAAACCGCAGGCTCACTCCGGTAGAGGAGGTCTACAGCGCGTTGGTGCTCGGTTTGAAGGACTACGTCGAGAAAAACGGCTTCTCAAAAGTGGTTCTCGGTCTCAGCGGCGGGATTGACTCGGCTCTCACCGGATGCATCGCTGTGGACGCTCTGGGAGCCGAGAGGGTTGAAGCTCTGGCGATGCCGTCCCCTTTTTCCTCGAGGGAAACCCAAAAAGATGCCCGCCTCGTTGCCGCGAATCTCAACATCCGACTTCACGAGATTCCCATCAACCACATCTACGCGGCTTACCTTGATGAGTTGCGGGGTTCATTCCAGGGGCGGCAACCCGACATTACGGAGGAGAATATCCAGGCCCGGATCCGAGGGAACATCCTGATGGCATTTTCGAACAAGTTCGGTCACCTGGTCCTCACCACCGGCAACAAGAGCGAGACAAGCGTCGGCTACTGCACCCTATATGGGGACACCGCAGGCGGTTTCGCCGTCCTCAAAGATGTTTACAAGACCTTGGTCTATGAACTGGCTCGCCTCGTCAACGAGAACGCAGGAAAGGAATTGATCCCCCGGACGATTTTCGACCGTCCGCCGACCGCCGAACTCAAACCCGATCAGAAGGACGAGGACACCCTGCCCCCTTATCCCCTTCTCGATAGGATTCTGGAAGCGTACATCGAAAACGACAAGTCCGCCCCGGAGATTATCGCCGAGGGCTTTGACGCGGCTCTGGTTTATCGCGTCGTTGATATGGTGGACCGCAATGAGTACAAGAGACGCCAGGCCCCTCCCGGGATCAAGATAACCCCAAAAGCCTTCGGCAAGGACAGGAGGATGCCTATAACCAACAGGTTTCAATCGCACTGACGGTGGCATGGGCGCCCGAGGTCGCTTGGTGTCTTTGTGTTTAGATGCTCCACCCTTATCACGAAGGACACGAAGACACTGGCGGGATGCCAGGGCTGCGGAATGGAGAATTTGTCGCGTTGGGGGAGGGGACAGTGGGCGGACTGGAAAGGGCGTAGTGTGAGGGGGAAGTGCGGGGGTTGAGTTGCCTGATTGCTCTGTTACTCTGGCCGTTGCCGAAAAATTTTCTTCTTTTTGATTTTTTTGTTGACAAGATATTATATGTATATATACT
>JAUYEE010000271.1 GCA_030691545.1 bacterium
ACAATGATGCGCGCCCGCTCCCAGAGGTCCCAGGATTCCGCCCCTTCGATGAACGCAGCGATGTCAATATCGCTCCAGGGGTCGGCGCGTCCTTCCACGTGGGAGCCGAATACATAAGCCGCGAGCACCGCACCTTCGCGCGCCAGCGCTCTGGCCGCCGCAAGCGCCCGCCGTCTTACTTCAGCATCGAGAGCAGCCATTGAACCGTCTCCTCCGTCTTGCCGAGCGTTGCCTCTGCCTTCGCAGGGGTTCCCGCACCTGCCAACGATTCGAGTTGTTCCGGATACCGTGTCTGGATGTAGAATACCGACAGTTGAGCCAGAAACTGCATCCGCTCGGCGCCCGGCTCCAACTGGGCGCCTTTCGCCAGCCGCGGCAGGCTGTGACTGCGCGGCGGGAATTCCCCCGTTCGCTCCACGATGAGGCCTTTCAGAGCCTTTTCCACCGCCTGCTGGCAGCAGAACAGCACATACAGGTACCGGCCTGAAGCCAGCATTGCGCGCGCCGTCTCCGGATCATATCCGGCCTGCTCAACCCATTTCTGCGCTGTTGGGCTCATCGTCTTCCTTGCTCTGTGCCTTTAGTTCACCTCAATCTCGTCCGTCAAGACACCCCCGCCGCCCATTTCGTCTCGCGCCCTGCGGGCGGTGGGAAAGCCGCCCGTCCGGGAGAACTCGCGCGGTGCCCGAACAATACGCTCCCTTTGAGGTTTGACCCTCAAAACACGCACCGGGTGTACGGGCAGCCGCCGGAATATTCGGAATCTGCCCTCTTGGAGCGGGGCTGAGGGGTCTCCCGGACCTCCAACCCTGCCACCGGTTGCGGAGGGCGTTCTCGTATTTCGAGAATCTGTTGGAGATCTATGTTTCCTCCACCGGCGGCGGATTGTCCACTCCCATATCCTCCAGTTGTTGAATCAGCGGCGCCAGCTTTTCCCCGATTATGGCCCAGAGGATTTCGTAACGTATGTCGCCATATTCGTGAGCCAGCACATTTCGCAAACCGATCATTGACCGCCAGGGGATGTCAGGATAGTTCTCGCGCGTTTCCAGCGAGACACACCGGGCCGCTTCTCCGATGATCTCCAGGTTGCGCTCCACGGCGCTCCGGAGCATGCGATCCGCGAGCAAATCCTCGTATCGCCGACCAGCAGTGAAACCTATGGCCGCTCGGCCCGCGTCCAGCATGTCCCACAGACGTGCCATGTCCTTGGGGTCAGGTTGCATAGATCACCTTGCGGGTTCTCAGAATCTCGTATTTCCTCCAGGGGTTCCGCAGGGCCTCCTTTTCCACGAGGTCCACCGGACGGCCAAAGAGCGTCTCCAGTTCTTCTTTCATGTCCAGCAGCCAGTCTATATCCAGCGGCGTTCCCGGGTCGAAACTCACCAGAAAGTCGAGGTCGCTCTCCGGGCCGAAGTCATCCCGAACGGCCGAGCCGAAGAGCGACAGCTCCCGCACTCGCCATTTCCGGCAAAACTCCGCCAACGCCTCGCGGTCTAATTTCACATTTGGATTCATATTATTATTTCCCGGGGCATGGCGACCCCGGCTGTGATTCACAGGCAAGCCTGTCCGGGCTCGCGTGCGGAGCTACTGGCTTTCGGCAAACGCCATCCGCGGGCGAGTGCTCCGTCATCTCCAGCGGCTAGGGATGCCGGTGCCACTTCCTTACTCTACTTCTCCGCCGCCTCTCCACAACCCCTCAAAACACGCACTGCCGGTACGGGCAGCCGCCGGAATATTCGGAATCCGCGGAAACCGGCTGAGCCGCTGCGGGAACTTCCAGTGGTGGGACGGCAAGTTGAAGAACCCGCCCCCTGCGCGTCGCATAACAATAAATGGCAACGCCCTTGTCTTTCAAACCATACACGAGTCTCAACACCTCATGAAAACTGCAATTTCGACTACTCCCGGACCCTGACAACCTGCGCCGGGGTTTTCCTTCCTCGTTCGGTCCGGTCAAAGTCGGCATCGAAACTGACTATCGTCAGATCGCGCTTCTCGGCCGCGACGTATTGGTAGGCATCGTCAAAGTCGAGTCCGTATTTACGCGATGCCTCGGAAATGTCCGGCATAGTTCTCGCTCCAAGACGTACCAAACGGACGCCGCCTTCGACCAGCAGGTCATTCACGGCCCTGAGGAAAACTTCGTGCATCTTTCGGCGTATCAGGACAATCCCTATTGAATAGAGCGAAAACTCGGATAGGTATAGCGTGCCAGGCGCGGCGTCACGAAGGAGGTGCTCCACGTCGTCCGCGCTTTTCTGGTCGAGCAAGAATTCCAACAGCGTGTTCGTGTCAAGGAGATACATCAGTCGCCCCACCATTCGAGGATTTTGTGCTGGAGTTCAACTGCTGTGAATTGGTCTCGGAGGTCCCGTAAAGCACCTCTCCAGTCAAGTTTCGGTTTCCCTTTCGCTTTTGGCATCCGTCTTTCCATAAGGAACTCTACGAAGTCGTTGACCTCTTGCTGAAGCTCAGGGGGCAGTTGTTCAATCAAGTCTGCAATGTTGTCCATAGCCCGGAACCCTCCTGTCGTTAGGTTCTACCTTGCCGCCGGCTTCGATTGAAGCCTGCTCGGGAGGAATTGCCGATTGCCCTTTCGACCCGCGCCGAAAACCGCAGTGCGGAGGTCGGACCCGCGCGACGGATTTCCCCGCTCTCCCGGACATGCGCCAGGAACAAGGCCCAACCTCGGCCGGAATAGGCCGCCCTGGAAGCATTCCACAAACTCAGAACACGCACTGCGGGTACGGGCAGCCGCCGGAATATTCGGAATCCGCCGAAACCGGCTGAGCGGCTTCCGGAACCTGCACCTCCGCCCCGGCGAACTGAAGCACCTGTTGCTTTCGCGTCCCGTAACGATAAATGGTAACCCCCTTGCATTTCAAGCGATAAGCTAACAGATAGGCCTCCCGCACATCGTCCACGGTGGCGTTTTCTGGGAGATTGACGGTCTTGGAGACGGAGTTGTCGCAGCATTTCTGAAACGCAGCCTGCATTCGGATGTGCCAGGCGGGGGACACGTCAAACGCAGTCACAAACAGTCGCGAGGCGTCTCCGGGGACAGAGCGCAGCCCCCTGAGGGAGCCTCTCCTCGCAATCTCCATCATCAGTTGTGAGCTGTAAAAGCCGCGAGTTCTCGCTGCTTCCTCGAAGTACGGATTGACCTCAAGCAGTCTCGCGCCTTCCATGATGTTGCGCACGAAGGAAAGCGCGAAGACCGGCTCAATGCCGCTGGAACAGTTGGCGATGATGCTGATGGTTCCGGTCGGCGCCACCGTGGTCACCGTCGCGTTTCGGAGACGGACGTTTCGCTGTGCATAGCGGCTCTTCTCCCAGTTCGGGAAAACGCCTCGTTCCTCCGCGAGAGCGGCGGAGGCAGCTTTCGCTTCCTCGTGAACGGCGCGCATCACTTTTCGCCCCATCGCCAGCCCTTCCTCTGAATCGTACGGAATCTCCAGACGGAAAAGCATGTCCGCGAACCCCATGACTCCCAGACCGATTTTGCGGTTGCCCAGCGTGATTTTCTCGATTTCGGGGATGATGTAGCGATTCGCGTCAATCACATTGTCCAGAAAACGCACCCCGGCGCGGACGGTCTCGCGGAGTTTCTGCCAGTCCATTTTGCCGTCCTTGAGCATGCGGGCGAGGTTGATGGAGCCGAGGTTGCAGCTCTCGTAAGAAAGAAGCGGCAATTCCCCGCAGGGATTGGTGGATTCGATGGCTCCGAGAGCGGGCGTCGGATTGCGGCGGTTAATCTCGTCAATGAAAATCATGCCGGGGTCGCCGGCTTTCCAGGCTGTCATGACAATCAGGTCGAAGACCGACCTCGCCGACAGCCTCGTCGTCTCCTTCCGCGTGCGTGGATTGACCAGGGAATAATGACGGTCCGCCGCGAAGGCGCGCATGAACTTGTCGGTCGCCGCGACGGAGATATTGAAATTTCTCAGGAAGCCCTCTTTGGTCTTGGAGGCGATGAACTCGAGGATATCCGGATGGTCCACGCGGAGAATGCCCATATTCGCCCCACGGCGTCTTCCGCCCTGCTTGACGACCTCGGTTGCCGTGTCGTAAATGTGCATGAAGGATACCGGCCCAGACGCTACGCCTTTCGTCGAGCCAACGATGTCGCCTTTCGGGCGAAGGCGGCTGAAAGAGAAGCCCGTCCCGCCGCCGGTCTGGTGGATGAGCGCCATTTCGGTCAACGCCCGGAAGATGCCCGGCATCGAATCCTCCACCGGAATGACGAAACAGGCGGAAAGCTGCCCCATTGGAAGGCCCGCGTTCATCAGAGTCGGGGAATTGGGGATGAATTCGAGAGAGGACATCACGCGGAGAAACTCTTCTTCCCACGACGAGGCGTCGGACGGGGAGCCGTAGTTCAGTTCGGGCTTGGCGACCACCGCCGCGACCCGCCGGAACATCCCCATTGGCGTTTCTACAATGCGCCCTTCCTCGTCTCTCCGGAGATACCGTCGCTCCAGTACGCGAATGGCGTTGACGGACAGCTTCAGCTCATCCTCGACGCCGATGAGCTTTTTTGTCTCCCGTAGTTGGGCGCGATGCTGGCGATAGAGGATGTACTTTTTCGCCGCGAGGGCATACCCCCCATGGATGAGAACCTCTTCGACAATGTCCTGGATTTGCTCGACGGAAGGGCATTTCCGCGGCAATCGCTCCCGCGCGACCGCCGCGACTTGTTGAGCGAGCTTCTTCGAAACCTCGCCGTCGGCGGCGCCCGAAACGGCGAGAGCTCGCGCAATGGCCTTCTCAATGCGTCCCTGATCATACGCGACGAGGGATCCATCCCGCTTGCGAATTCTTTGAAAGCTGGGTTTGGAGGACATGATGCTCCACCTTGAAACAGCCCCCAAGCGGGCGTGAAAAGGAAGCGTCTCCACGTTGCGTTCTATCCCGCCGGTGTGGGCTCAGACCAGTACAAAACATAGGATAACCTTTGGGCCGTGAGGGAGCAAGGATAAACGGGTGTGGCTGTGTTTCAGTGGCAGAAAGGAGCGCCTTGGTTTCAGGCTCAGGTGAGGCTATTCCGCAGTTTCAGAACTCGCGGACGCTGTGTCCGCCTCGACCCAGGGCTGCGTCGTCCCAAGGACGGGACTGAGCTATCTCGCCCGGTCGGGGCATACCGCTTCCCCCGAACGCCAGCCCTGAGAGGGCGCAATAATCCGATGCCACTATAAGAGCCGCACCCATTCTTCAGTACACGCAGGATGTTCTTCGTGTTACACTGAACTGCTTGAAGAACCGGTTTGAAGTGAGTGAGACCGGCACTTCAGTAATTCAGCGACGGAAGAGAAACCTCGAATCGGAGAAATGGAAATGAAACTGGCACATTGGCTTTGCGTACTCGGGTTGTTGCTTGTGACGGGCTGTCTGCCCAATCCCGTGAGCGTCAGCAAGGACGGGACGATCGCGCTGACGTTGAGCGAGACCGGCGAGTACGAGCTGATTCAGGGAGAGGGGCGGCAGGTTTACCTGACCAATGCCTCCGCCGATTTTCTTGAGAAAGTGGAGGGGTTGGATAAATGCCGAATGCCCGTCATCTCTCCGTCGGGAAAGTATGTCCTGGCTTGTTCAGACAAGGAGCTTCTGCTCCACGACCGCAAGACAAAAAAGACGCGTGCGATTTATCGCGCGAGAGACGATGACTCCGATGGAGCAATCAACTTCCCCGTCTGGTCCCCAGATGAACGAAAGATCGCTTTCTTCGCGGAAGGATTTGGTCCGGACGAATTGCCTGCGCTGTGCGTTTATGACGTCAAGCGCAGGGAGACGGAAGTCCTCCTTCGCCGGGCGAGTCCCCAGGTGGCGTGGCTGCCCGACAGCAAGCGTCTGGTTTACGTCTCTCTTCCTCATGGACTCGCGGAGAACGGCGCGGCGCCTTTTGGCGACCTCAATCTCATCCATACCAAGACACAGAAGGAAAAGACCCTGGCTCGCGGGCAACTGTTCTGGCTCAGCGGTGTTGCCGTTTTTCCGGAAGGAAACGCGGTGCTTTTCCCATGTGCGGATTGGGAAGGTGCGGACCTTGTGCCAACTGGAATGTCCATCCCCATTGTCCTGAGAAAAGAGCTTCTTCCCGTTGCGACCAGGAAGACGGAGCCTCAACCCGCGGCTCAGAACGAAAGTGGCGCCGTCGCCGCGGCGACGGAATCGCAGCCAGACGGCGGACAATCCGTGCCCTCTCCCGCGGAACCGAAGGAGGAATCTTTTAAGCTCGAGGAGGGACAACCTTTCTTCCCCATGACGTGTGCCGTCTCGCCTGACGGAAAGAAGATTGCCTACGTCCGTTACGTCTGGGACGACGATTCGGCGGTCGCCGAACGTTCGCCCGGCGAAACGGAGTCCGCCAGCGCTGCCGAACAGAAGGAGGGGCGCCGCAGGGGACTCGAGTTCTGCGTCGCCCGGGCAGATGGAACGGGTATCGTGGCTCTCCTTCGGCGTATGGAAAAAGACAACGCCCAGGTTCTCTGGATTGATGACTCGAGACTTCTGTGCGTTGCGGATGATGAGATTGTGGCGGTCGGTGCGGACGGGAAAACCCCCGCTGTCATCACAGAAGTGATAAAGACGAAATTCGCCGACCGGCTCCAGCCAACCCCGGTGCAGGAAGAGACAGGCCCCGGCCGCTGAGTGCGCCGCACGATGGGGACGCGCAACGGTCTCCTGAACCAAGTCCAACGCTTGTGGGCGAACCCGGGCAGGCACGGCTGCCCCGACTTCCGTCGAACGATCGTTTTGCGTCCCCATAGGAAGCGGCAGGCAGCGATTCCGAAAGTGG
>JAUYEE010000274.1 GCA_030691545.1 bacterium
TATTTGCTTGACATTCCCCAGGAGTCGTGGTATTCAGTAGGCATGTATTTAACGAGAGGAAAATGGCCATCGAAAAACCGAAAGGTGTACAACACCGCCTATCTGCGAGAGTCGTATCGGGTTGGTCGGCAGGTGAAAACCCGCATGCTGGCGAATCTGACGCGGTGTTCGGAGGCGGAGCTGGATGCGATCGAGTTGGCGTTGAAGCACAAGGGGAATCTGGCGGCGTTGGGGTCGGTGGAAAACGTGGAATTGGTGGAGGGGCTGTCGGTGGGAGCGGTCTGGACGGTGTATGTGGTGGCGAGACGGCGGGGAATCGAGAAGGCGTTGGGGAAGAGTTTTGAGGGGCAGTTGGGGCTGTGGCAGCCGATGGCGAGGGTGATGCACCCCGGGTCGCGGTTGTCGGCGGTACGGCTGGCGCAGGTGCATGCGGCGTGCGATGTGTTAGGGATGAGACGGGGGTTCGACGAGAACGATCTCTACGCGAACCAGAGGTGGTTGAGCGAGCGGCAGGGGAAGATCGAGGATTGTCTGTTTCGGTTACAAAAGGTGGGGCGAGCGCCTCAGTTGTTTCTGTACGATGTGACGAGCACGTACCTGGAGGGGGAAACCAACGCGTTCGCGGAGTACGGGTATTCGCGGGACAAGAAAAGGGGGAAGAAGCAGATCGTGGTGGGGCTGTTGTGCGACGAGGAGGGGGAGCCGGTCTCCACGGAGGTGTTTCGGGGCAACACCGCCGATGCGGCGACGTTCGGGTCTCAGGTGCGGAAGGCGGCGGAGCGGTTCGGCTGCCGACGGGTGACGTTTGTGGGAGACCGGGGGATGATCAAGAGCGGGCAGATCGAGGAATTGTCAAGAGAAGGGTTTCACTATATCACGGCGATCACGAAACCGCAGATTGAGGCGCTCGCGGCGAGCGGCGTGATTCAGATGGATATGTTCGAGGAGGAGCTGTGCGAGGTGCAGGATGGAGGCGTTCGGTACATTTTGCGGCGCAATCCGTGTCGGGCGGAAGAGATGGCCGCCGCCCGGGCGGACAAGCGGCGGTGTGTAGAGCGGCTCATCGAGAAGCAAAATACCTATCTGCGTCAACACCCTCGCGCCGGGGTGTCCACCGCTGTAAAAACCGTCCGCGAGAAGACCGAAGGGCTGCGTATCGGCGTGTGGCTGGATGTGCAGGCACAGGAAAGAACGTTGCAGCTTTGCGTGAACGAAGAAGCGCCGCAAGAGGTCTCTCGACTCGACGGTTGCTACGCAATCAAAAGCGACCTGCCGAAAGACGTCGCGTCCAAAGAGACGATTCATGACCGCTACAAAGACCTCTCCGAAGTCGAGGAGGCCTTTCGCACCTGCAAGACCGTCCACCTGGAGATGCGGCCGGTCCACGTGCGAACCGAATCGAGCACCCGTGCTCACGTTCTGGTCGTGATGCTCGCCTACATGGTCCGCCGAGAACTGAGCCGCGCCTGGGCGCCATTCGATGTCACCGTCGAAGAGGGCTTGAACCAACTCACAACACTGTGCTCCACGGAAGTGAAGGTTAAGGGAGGCGGCTCCTGCCTTCGCATCCCGACACCCCGTGAGCAATCCCGCCAATTGCTCGATGCCCTCGGAATCACCCTGCCCGAAGTTCTACCGCACCCCGCCATCGGCGGGGTAGTCACGCGAAAAAAGCTGTCCAAAAACCGACGAAAGCCTTGAACCACGCCCCGTCTGCCTCTCTCATATCGCCTTTCCCCTGGGGTGAACTTCCGTCACAAAGGCGACGATGACCTCGGCAAATTCCGGTTTGGGTGAGGGGGTTTCTGCGGGTATTCCGTGCGAATACCGAAAGGCAATTACATGGTTGAGGCGGCCTTTGACACGGGACCACTCGCTGGGGTGCTCGAAACTTCAACGGAGGCAACGTTCTGAAGCGAGGTGTGCCAGGTTTTCCCACTCCGTTTTTGTGTCACGCTGAGACACCAAGAACGCCGGGAGGCTCTGGAGTGTTCGGCAGCCACACCGCCGATTTCGTCCCAGGCGACAAATCGGTGAGTTCCGAGAAGGCGTGCGCTGCCGTCAGCGCTGTTGCCGGTTCATCTGCCTCCGCTCCAAAACCTTGGCGTAACGGAGGAACCGGGAAAAGGCGGACATGCCGCAAACGACGAACCCGTGCGCCCCGTCGAGGAATCCGCCCTTGAAGAGGAACATCTCCAGGAACTTTGCCACCGGCGACAGGACCATGAGAAAAGCCGCCCGAGCATAAGAGCAGGATGTCAACCTCCCCGCCGCCAGGCTGGAATACCTGTCAATCTTCTGGAGATGCTCGGAGACAGTAGCACAGGTGAAGTGGTGGAGGTCGCCAGCAAGCCTCCCGACTTTTTTCCGAATGACGACGGTGTCGTGAGGCTCGACCCCCCCGAAGCGGGCTCCGTTTTTCTTGAACAGACGGAGCTTGTGGTCCGGATACCAGCCGCAGTGGTTGATCCATTTGCCGAGGTAGCGCGCCCGCCGTTTGAAACTGTAGCCGGAGCAGCCGTCGAAACCGGCGGCGAACAAGCGGCGAATCTCTTTCCGGAGTTCGGGCGAGACCCTTTCATCCGCGTCCAGAGAGAGCACCCATTCGTGCTTGGTCTTGCTGAGGGCAAAATTCTTTTGCGAGATATTTCCGCGGTAGGGATTGTGAAAGATCCGTGGAGTGTACCGCTGGCATATCTCGAGGGTGCGGTCCGTGCTGAAGGAATCCACCACCACAATCTCGTCGCAGAACCAAAGGCTCTCGAGACAAGCCTCGATGTTCTTCTCTTCGTTATACGTGATGACGCACCCCGAGATCGGCAGCTTGCTGGTCGTTGGCGATTTCACGGACATCTGTCTCCCTGATTCTTTTCGCTTCACCCGGCAGACCTCAGACGGCAAAAACCCTTTGCGTTCTAAAGATGCTCACCGCACTCATTCTTGCAGTCGCACGGCGGATGTTCAAGTTTCTTTTTGGGATTTTTTGCGTAGTTTCACCCGGGGGGGCTGGAGTCCCGCCCGTGGCGGGACTCCTCGACCATCTGGGTTCGTGCGCGAAAACGTGAGCGGATTTGTGGGACACCGCACTAAAGCGCGGAACCGCGGAACCTTCTGAGAAAAGATTTGTCCAATCAGGCAGGAGGAAAATATCAGTCTGTCCAAACGGAATTTCAGGTTAGGAATGGAGATGGTAGGAAGAACATTCTTACGGCTCGCGGTTTTCCCAATCGTCGTTGGGGGGTGGGCGCCGGTGCACGCGCAGGAGGCCCCGGCCGCTGAAGCCAAAGAAGAGTCCGTCAAGACCGGGGCGACTTCGGCGAAAGCCGCGACCTTCAAGTCTAAGCGACTCCTCCACGGCAAAATCGCCTTGGACGAAGACAGGTCAAAGCTTGTGTCGGTAGTCTTTGACGAGTCGGGCGGGACGCGGACAGGGCATGACATTCTTTACGCCGACGTGAACTTCAATGGGAGGTTTGAAGAGGACGAGAAGCTCGATGCTGTAAAGGTGAAACGGTACGGAACGTGGCTTTCGAGTTCGACCTTCGCGCCCATTGCCTTCAACGTGCCGTACAGCGAGAGGGCAGAGGGCATCCCAGATCCCAGCCAGGTCACATTGAGCTATCGCCAGTATCCCCGGGCTGGTGTCGCGGAGGATTTCCTTGTCACTGCCGTGTTGAAGTTGCGCGAGAACGAGGCCGTCTGGGAATACACACTCAAGGGAAGCGGGAAGCTCACCAAGCGGCTGGAAGATGGGGAACCGTGGAGCATGAATGTCGCCCCCAATATACACATCACAACACGAGCGGACGAGCGCAATAAGGGAAACATCGGAGTCGGTCTTGAGCTGAAAGCCGACGAAACCGAGCTCGAATGCCGCAGGGCCGGGGAGCCAATAAAGGCCCATGTCGAAATCAAGAAGCTGGACGGCACAGTGGTTCACCCTGGCGACGCCACGCTCGACAAGTTCGTGTTTGGGTGAGGGGGATACTGCGGGTATTCCGTGGGAATACCAAAGGGCGATTATGCGGTCGAAGCGAGGTTTGACACGGGACCATTGGCGGGACTGCTCAAGGATTTAAAGGACATCAGTTTCGATCCGGAGAAGGTGTCAGAGTGAGGAAAACAATCATCTCGTTTGCACTC
This sequence comes from bacterium, assembly GCA_030691545.1. Classification (GTDB taxonomy): domain Bacteria; phylum Auribacterota; class JABMQX01; order JABMQX01; family JABMQX01; genus JAUYEE01. The sequence continues at coordinate 4,144 of JAUYEE010000274.1, forward strand.
GCTTGTGTCCTCGTGGCTTGGTGGTTCACGCCAGCATTCGCACTGATGACGGAAAGCGAATTGAGCGGTGCGGATTTGGGTCAACTGTCTGACTGGGCACCCGGTCTGGAAAAGCTGATCAGCTATGGTGGCGTTGTGTACGGCGTGCACATGGACGCCCCCACCTTTTACCGCGGGCTTGAGACCATGTACGTCTTTTTCAGGGGCGACCACGAAGATTTCAACGAGATGCTGAGGGAATACGCGAAGCTCGGCGATTCCCTCAAACGGTACACTGAGTCGGGGAGTGCACTGCTCACGCTCACTCTGCATCCGGGTCGCGGAAATGTGGGTTCAGCGGGAGTAGGGATCATCGGGAGGGACAAAAACATCCCATTCGACTGGAAAATCACGATGACCCGGGAAGGCACCCTTGTGTCCGATCGCGAGAAGCGGCCATATTTCGTCAACGTGGACCTTTGGGTTGGCGGCGACGTAAATCTCGACAAGGTGGACGTGCCCCTGAACATTGACGTGAAGTCCGGGGGCGAAATTGAGGATTTCATCGCAAAACACGAAGAGAAGCGAAAGCAGGCGCAGAAATCGAAATAGCTGGACGCCGTCATCGCAACCTTGCGTACCGGCAAAGGGGAAGAGAAGGCTGAGGCAATTGAAATCGTCGGAAGCCGCGGTTGAGGTGAAGCCCTATGCCGGGTATGGGCTCGGCCTCCTCCGGCTCGGGGAAAGCCTCCCCGCCATGTTGCGCTGCGAAAGCCGAAAATCCACGTCTCCAACGAGCCGCGGCAGATGGTCTCGCAACGTGCATGGAGTTGCGGGGAAATGCTTTGTCCCGCGATGCGAGGTTTGCTATTCTCGCAGAGTTGATTGAGGTTACGAAGAGCGATGCCACGGGCGCGCTCTGCAGTCGCACGGCAGGCTCTGGGCCACAGTGCCGACGCGTCACGGCCGCCAGTCCACATTGAGGGACAATGACAAAGCACTGCGCCAATAGATCAGACTGGGTTTGCATGGTCTTCTCGGTTTCTCTTGTCGCCTCAATCGCGTTCTCATTTCGCGCGATGCCTGAAATATTGAGCCAGGTAGTCATCCCGGTCCCACAGGCAAAAGAGGCGTCTGAACTGCCCAATCTCCTCCCAAATCCGGAGTTCGAAAAAGTCGCGGGGGCCTCCGTGGAAGGCTGGTCGGAATATGAGCAGGGCTATCGTGTTTCGGAAGGGCAGGGGCGGAACGGCAGCCGCGGCATCGTCTGCGAGAACTCCAGCACACTGGGGCGACGAGGAGCGTTCGCCCGTGTCAATCTGAACCAGGAACGCCCCATCCCCCTTTACGTCGAAGGTTGGAGCAGAGCAGAGAACGTCTCCGGCGGGAGCGACGCGGATTATTCCATTTACGCGGATTGCGTCTATCAAGATGGCGCGCCGCTTTGGGGGACGAATGCGCCTTTCTCCACCGGAACGCACGGATGGGAGAAAGTCTCTTTCTTCGTTACGCCCGCGAAGCCGATCAAGTCCCTATCGCTGCATCTCCTGTTCCGCTCTCACTCCGGCAAGGTTTGGTTCGACGACATCAAGTTAACGCAGTTGACAGGCCCAACCGGCATGAGCTTCGATGGCGTACCCACACTCGAAACGCAGAGGCCCCAGCCTCGAGTCCCACCCGGACTCTTTGTCAGTTCCGGAGACGGGCTGGCACTTGGCTTCGACCAAAGGTGCGGCATTTCGATTGTGAAAGTCAACGGTCGTCCTGTGGACTTTGGCGGGGAGCCATGCGGCTTTTTCGTGAGGGATGCGGCCGCGCGGTCGGCGTTTGAGTCGTTGATCGGCGGGGTTTCAATGGACGAACTGAGGGCGATGGCCTGCCTTTCCCCGACGAGCCTGCATCTCCGCATCGGCCTGGAGGCCACGATCATGACAAAGGGGAATAGGATTGAGATCTCTGGAACGTTGACCGATCTGGAGGGCAGAGACCGGGCAATTTCTCTCTATTTTGGGCTTCCCGTGGAGGGCGGTAAGTGGGTCTGGTGGGACGATGTGACTGAACACAGAGATACAAGCCGAGGGGGAGATTTTCGCAACGTCACGGCCGTCGGTGCTGGCGAAAACGGAACCATGTCTCGCTATCCCCTCTCGGCGATTTGCGACACGAACAAGGGAATTGGTCTATCAATCGCCGTTCCTATGGACGAGCCGCGCCTCTATCGCATTGCCTACGATGCCGACCGGGGTATTTTTTATATCGCCTACGATTTTGGGCTTTGCCATGACGTGAAAGCTTTTCCTGGAAAAGCCACGTTCAAGTTCATCATCTACAGCTTCGATTCGACGTGGGGCTTCCGGGCGGCTCTTCAGAAGTACTACGACATCTACCCGCATTTCTTCACGAAGAGGCTGAAAAAAGAGGGGCTGTGGATGGCGTTTCAGAGAATTTCTAATGTGGAGAGCTTCGAGGACTTCGGCTTCGCGTTCAAGGAGGGCGACAACGAGACGAAGTTTGACGACGAACATGACATTCTGACGTTTCGCTACACGGAGCCGCAGACCTACTGGCAGCGAATGCCGAAAGAGACCGAGCGCAGCTATCAGGGCTGCGTGAATTTCCTCGAGAAGAGCGCAGCAGGCGGAAACCGCAGCGCTCTGGCGACACTCTCGTCGGGAATCCTCGATGCGGAGGGGAAATATCGTCTCACCGTCGAGAACGCGCCCTGGTGCGACGGATGCGTGTTTGCTCTCAACCCCTCTCCGTCCCTCAATGGAGACGTGACGAAAGCGAAGGTGAACTACGACATTGGCGAAGCGGACCGCCGATACGCGGATACCTCAAGAGGCGTGCTGGATGGGGAATACCTCGATTCGCTTGAAGGATGGAGCTCGCTCACGAACTTCCGTCGGGAGCACTTCGCCTCGGCGGAGACTCCATTGACCTTCGACACTCTGACAAAGAAGCCCTGCATCCTCAATGTCTTCTCCATCTACGAGTTCTCAAGATACATCTCCGAGGACGTTCACCGGCGAGGAAAACTGATGATGGCAAACGCCGTCCCGATACGATTCGGCTTCTTCTGCCATCTCTTCGACACCTGCGGAATCGAGATCAACTGGACGACGGGCGGGAGGTTCCGGCCGGACGACGAAGCGATGATGAACTACCGACGGGCAACGATGTTCCAGAAACCGTACCTTTTTCTGATGAACACAAGCTTCGATTCGTGGGGGTATGACGACACGAAGAAGTACATGAGGCGGTGCATGTTCTACGCGTTCCATCCGAGTTTCTTCAGCGCGGATGCCTCGTCAAATCACTACTTCTCCCAGCCCCGCCTCTACAACCGTGATCGCCCTCTCTTCAAGAAGTACGTGCCTATCATCCGCGCACTGAGTGAAGCAGGCTGGCAGCCAATCACCCACGCCCGGACCTCCGATCCCGACGTCAGAATCGAACGCTTCGGGGATGGCAAGGACGGCAGCCTTTACTTCACCCTGCTGAACACGGCGAGCGAGGAGAAGGAAGTAGCTGTGGAGATTGAGCTGGCCGCCCTGGGTCTCGCAGAGAAGGGACTGTTTGCCAACGCCCTCAGTTCAACGACACAGCCTCAACTTTCGAGGCGAGACGAAGCCGCTATCCTGACCCTCAAGCTCTCCCCCAGCGACAGCGAAGCGATCCGCCTCCGAAAGGAGTAGCCTGAGTTTTCACTTCTGCGCACTTGCTGTCTTCTGCGGTACCCTACATAGGCAAAATCCCGATGCTGCGCACGGAGATTTTCATCTTCTTGAACTCGTCGCCCTGGTGGACCTGGAAGCCAATCTTACCGCTGTCTGTTGTCGTGTCGTGGACGTCGGCGACTTTCTTATCGTTCAGGAAAATGACCGAATGGTCGCCGCCCGCATAGATTATGAAGGTGTTCCACCCCTCCTTATCCACGAGCTTGGGGTCCTCGTTCATGGCTAAGAACATCTTGCCGGGGCAGTAGAGCGTCCCCGTCCAGCACACGGGGTCCTTCCACTCGAGGATGTCCGCCTGGTAGGCTTTGTCGGGAGCCTGATAGCGGAACCACACTCCGGAGTTCGCCGGCCAGTCCACCTTGTAGTCCACAAACAGCACGAAGTCGCCGTAGCTCTTCTCGGTGAGGAGCTCGCCAACGCCGCCGCTCTCGCTCTGCTGGCCGACGAGGAGTCCGTCCTCCACCGTCCATTTGGCATTCCCTACCTTCTCCCAGCCGCTGAGGCCTTTCCCGTTGAAAAGAGGGACAAGTCCTTTCGGAGCGGCCGCCCAGCGAATCGCCATGTGAATGACCTCCCGGTAGCTCGGATTGTTGTACACCTTGCTGTCGTGGCCAGACTGGATGGCGACGATGCGCGATTTGCCGTACATCTTCGTCCAGCCGATCTTCGGCCCGCTTGATGGCTCCTCCGTCGTCAGAAAAACGTTCGCCTCCGGCGCCACCCGGAATCCCTTATAGGTCTCGTCCGTGATGACGAAATCGTCTATCCCATAAGTGATTGGATGGTCTCTGTTGACTTTCACCTTCACCTCTTTCCCAAATGCAACGGTGCTTTTCGGGTAGGCCACACCATCTTCCGTCTGGTCACTCAGGTAGAACTTCCCTCCGATAATCTTGCAGAACTCCGGCCATTCCTGATAAGAAGCCAGAGCATGGTGCAGGGCGATCAGCCCCTTCCCCTTCTCGAGCAATTTCACGAATGCTTCCTTCTCGGGATCGCTGATCGGCTGCCACATGTCGTACAGAACGATTACGTCGTACTTGTCCGCGTCACCTCTGAAAATCATCTCGTTGGCGTTCGGCTGGACAGCCTCCTTGTAGGCGATGTCCTCATGCTCGAAAAGCTTGAAGAACGCCTCTCGCTCGAATGGGTGACCGCCGGTCACGACGAGGACGTTGATTTTCTCCTGCGAGGCAAACGACATCCCGCACAGCATCAGGCACAGGGCAACGACCAGCACGCCGAGTCTCGATAGTGGAATTCTCATCGCTCACCTTCCCTTTCCGGTTTTGTGCTTTTTCACCGCGGAGCACGCCGAGAACGCAGAGAAAAAGGGGGAAGAATTTGAACAGGATGGCAAGATGGGCAGAATTATCCTGAACATCCTGTTGATCCTGTCAAATCCTTTCTTCCGTTCTCTTCGGTTGGTAAGTTTACAGTGAGAACACAGGGAGTGTCCAGGGTTTCCGGTATTCCCGCTGATATTGCGGGCAGCGCATGGCTTCCTCATCGCCGACGATAACGCCCTTTTCGCCATCCCACTTGATACTGCGCCCGACCCGATAGGCGATGTTTCCGAGGTGGCACATCACCGTCGTGTAGTAGGCTGACTCGATGTCCGAGCGCGGTGTCTGCCGGGTCTTGACGCAGTCGAGGAAGTTGCCAGCGTGGTTGCGGACCTCGCGCATCGTTGTCGGCTTCTCGTCCGTCCCATTTACCACCCATCTGGCTCGATCAACGATGAGCCACCCCTTCTGCCCGATGAATTCGGCGGCGAGCGTTCCACCTCCGTCCAGCCCCGGCTCGCCGACGTGCACCTCCCAGTTCAGCACGAAGTTGGGGAATCTGTAGATAACCATCTGCGTGTCGGGGGTTGTCCGGTCATCGTCATCGCCGCAGACGAACTTCCCGCCGTAAGACGCGACCTCCAGCGGCGACTTCACCTGCATACCGAGCAAAATCAAGTCCATCATGTGGGCGCCGCTGTCGCCGGTCTCGCCCGTCCCGTACTCGAAGAACCACCGCCATTGATAGTGGCAGCGGTTCTGGCGGTACTCCGTGTAGGGAGCGGGACCAAGCCAGAAATCCCAGTCGAGATTGGGCGGCGGCGTGGACCGTTTCTCTTGCCCAACGCCAGCGATCCCGCACTTCCATGCACGGCACACCGAGATTTTGCCGAGCTTCCCGGCGCGAACGAAATCAATTGCGTCCACGATATGCTGCACGCTTCTCTGCCACGTCCCGACCTGAACAACCCGCTCGAACTTCCCCGCCGCGGCGAGCATTGAGCGCGCCTCGACGATGTTATGGGAGAGCGGCTTTTCGACGAAAATGTCTTTTCCCGCCTCGCAGGCGTGAATGAACGGAAGGGCGTGCCAGTGGTCCGGCGTCGCGATGATGACCGCGTCAATCTCTTTCACTTCGAGGAGCTCGCGGAAGTCCTTGAACGCTTTCGGCCGCCGGCCGTACTCCTTCTCGATCATCGCCGCGCCGCGCTCGGCGTTTTTCGAATCCACGTCGCAGACGGCGGCGACTCCCGCAACCTGCGGCTGCCCGAAAAAGCCCTCTTCAAACGACCGCCCCCTCAGAATGCCCGTTCCCCGATACCCGCAGCCGATGAGTCCAAGTAAAACCTTGTCATTTGCCCCGTCACCTTCAGGAGCTACCGCGGCGACCAGATGGCGAGGAACCATGAGTCCGAGCCCCGCACCGGCAGCGGCTTTTCCAGTCCTGCCGAAAAAATCTCGGCGCGAAATGCTTTTCTTCTCTTTCACCTCTCGCACTTTTCACCCCTGCACCCGTTTTTCGTTTTGGCGGCGCAGAGAGCGTCACCTTTCTCCGCGACCTGGAGAGCCCAATGTCTTCGCTTTTCTCTGAAACAACTCCAACCAGCCGAGCATCAGCGCATCCGCCAGTTTCTTTGACTGCCGGCACTCATCCGGAGTCTTACCCCAGTAGAAGCCAAGCCACCCGGCCGCAACTGCCCGTGACTCATCCACGAATCGCTCAAGCTCGGAGACTGAACACTTGAGGGGAAACATCTCCTCGATAACGACCGGTTTGCCAATCGCAAAACCTCTCAGAGTGTTCATCGCCTCGTCAAGCCCCGACTTCTCGGGATAGAGATGGACGCTCAGGAAGTCGAGCTCACCCACGATCTCCTCCGGCACGAAGCCAGAGGTCAGGCCCGGCCGGTCAAGACTCCAGGGGACAAGGCCAACTGTGATCAAGTGCCGGGTATCATGTTTTCGGATGGCTGCCGTGAGGTGTCGAATCCATTGTCTGGCAATGGTCGGACGCGGCCTTTCTGCCTGGTCCAACGTAATGCACTGAACAAAATGTTTGCCCGCGAAGGGAGGACCGAGCCATTCGCCGGGCTTCCTTCGACCGCCCGGGACCACTGGCTCGTTCATGAGATCGTAGCAGAAGATGGCGGGACTTTCGGCGCAGCGCTTGGCAATCGCTTCCCAGAAGCGTGCCTGTGCGTCCCATCGGTCTTTCTCTGAAAGCTCATCATACCAGCGGGGGACATCTTTCTTGTGGTAGCAGCCAAGCCCCGTCACATCGAGATACAAATCCAATCGCTCAGCAAGCTTCGTGAGACGGACGAGCCGATCCAGCGCGGCATCGTTCGGCATGTCTGGCTTCTGCATGAAGCGGGCAAACTGAAGGTGGATGCGGACCACGTTGGCCCCGAGTTCTTTCATCTCCTCGAAGTCTTCCTCGACCTTAGCCCATTCCCCCTCCCAATAATCCTCCAGGAGACGCCCCTGCTCATCGTGGTCGTAGTTAAATCCCCACGGCACAAAGGGAGAAATCTGTCCCTCGAGAGCGAACCCTTGTCCATCCTTCGAGAGCCTCACCGGCGCCATCTCGGAACAGACTGCTCGACTCGGGCTCGCGGACGGCCAGCCGCCCGCAAGCGCGAGAACCAGCAGCCACCCTCTCATAGTCCTCGCCCACCTCTGCCCTGAAAGTGTGAAAGGCGGAACGGTGTTTGGCGTCGCCCCTCTATCCCGCGTGTCGAGGGTGCTGCTGCGTTTAGAATCGTGGCTTGTGGTGTCGTTGTCGTGCATATCGCCCGGCGGAGTTGGAGTTCTCGTCAACAAGCGCAAGGTTTTTGTTGGTTAGTCGCCCAACGTTTATGCCGCAGGCAGAAGGATACTGTGACCCCGCGAGGCGCGCACATGGCTGCCGGAAGAAAGTCGCGCGGAGGAAGCTCAAACCCCCTCTTCTTCTTCTTCTTCATCGCCCAACTGCACGTTCCAGTAGCTGAGGTCAATGAAATGCTTCCAAACGTCGTGCGGGACGCGCTCGAGGTTGAAGTCGAGGTACGGTCGCCAGACGGGCTTCTTGGGCTGGCGGATCAGAGATAGCCCCGCCTGCTTGGGGGTGAGGTTCGCCTTGCGTGTGTTGCACTCCCGGCAGCTACAGACGACGTTCTCCCAGGTGGTTTTGCCGCCGAGGTGGCGCGGGATGACGTGGTCGAGATTGAGATCCTTTTTCTCCACGCTTTTGCCGCAGTACTGGCAGGTATGCTTGTCCCGCGTGTAGATATTCTGGCGGGTAAGCTTCACCTCCTTGTGGGGGGTCTTGTCGTAGAGAACAAGAAGGACAATCGGGGGGACCGCGATCCGGCAGTTGACACCGTGGATAAACCGTAGCCGACCATCAGCTCCACGGGAAAAGTCCCGCCAGTCCGTGAACTGGAACGTCTGGAAGGAGCCGTTTGCCTGGAGAACGGCGTGAGCGTGCCCCTGATAGAGCAGACACAGAGCCCTCCGCGCCGAGCAGATGTTGACCGCCTGCCACAGCCGGTTGAGCACGAGGACGTTTTCGTTGAGAGCGCTTGGACTGCCTACCATACGTTCGACCCCGCCACACATTGCCGGACGCGAGCGCCGCAGCGGCTCGTCTGCCCGGTCGAAACTTCATCTTTCGGGGAAGGCGTGGGCCCGGAACAAACCTGCCGCGCAGGGCGCCCGGTTTTCGTGCCCATCTTTCGGTTTTTCTCCTTCCCCGAGGCGAACCGCGCAATCCCCCATGACAAGCCTAACCGATCAGCCGCTTAGACGGCCGTTGCGAGAGATCGCGCAGCCAACACGGCGAAACACAACTAGTTAAGACTAAATCGAAGCAAGCCTTTCTGTCAACACGATTTTTGGGTGTGGCCGCCGCTGCGAGGCGTGTGGGACCGACCGTCGTGCTTGCCTCGCCGCTGGCGGTTCACGGCGCGGTGCCGGCCTTTAGCCGGCATCCCCTTTAGCCACCCGCTTCAGCCGGTGGTCTGGGGCACGGGGCGCGATTCGTTCGCGGAGCCGGCTTGAGCCGGGCTTCTCGAACAAAGGATTCATCCACCTTGTTGGCACGCAAATGCGGCCACACCCCGATTTTTGCCGGAGGCGTAATCGTCCGTCTCTCGGGGGGACTCACTGCGGACAAGAGATGGGGATGCCATGGACGCCGGGAGGCTGGCGCACCGCGTGTTCCGTACCCTCGGCTGTTGTGCTGAAGAAACTCACGCCCGCGATGGTACGTGGTCGCCACCGTCGGCGGTTTCGGCTGCGTCCTCTCCTTATTTGCCCAGCTCCGTCAGTCCGGTGCGCTTAATAGGTTCGACCGATGACCTTGACAATGGCGCGCTTTGTCTCCAATGCGTCAATCTCGCCGAGGTGCTTATAGACAATCTCCCCGCCGGGCTTGATGAGCAAAGTCAGGGGAACCGTTCCCATCCATTCTCGGTTCGTCG
>JAUYEE010000296.1 GCA_030691545.1 bacterium
CATTGCCCCAGGGATAGCGCAGGGCATCAGGACCCTGTGCGGCGTATTGCCACTCCTCCTCCGTCGGCAGACGCCTCCCCGCCCACTTCGAATAGGCGCGGGCATCGCCGAGGTCAACATAGACCACCGGATGGTTTTCCCTGCCCGACGGAGGCGAGCCATGTTGCCAGTGCTTGAGGAAGTTCTCGGGGTGCTTCGGCTTGTAACCGCTGGATTTGAGGAACTCGGCGAACTGCGCGTTCGTCACAGGCGTCAGGTCAATGGCGTACCGGGCGAGACTCGCCTTCCGCTCGAATGTCACCGGCTTGTGAAGACCGGGAGACCACAGAGCCTCATTCACCTGCGAGTCGTAGAAGCCGCACTCCCGAACGCGAAACACCACTTTCATGTCGAGGCTCGCAGCAGGAATCTTGACCATACCCTGCGGTATCGCATCTTTTCCGTATTTCTTTGTGGAAGCGACAGGCTTGAGGGTTGTGCTACGGGCTGGAGATGTCGTGTCAAGATTCGGACCCGCTTTCCGAGGTTCCTGCGGCGGGAGCAGGGGCAGGAGCCATTTCCCAAAAGCGATGTCTGTTCCGGCGATGAACGCTCGAATTCCTCGCGGTGGGATGCTGCCCGGCAAGAGAGCTTTTCCGTCGCGAAGGAGGGGTCGCATTTCTTGCTGGAGGATGAGGTCAACGTATCTGTTGTCGTGAATGTGCGGCACAGCTAGAAGGATTCCCTCGACGGTGCGCTCCGAGCGGTTGACCAATGTCCACAGGCGTAGCCCCTCGCCCTCCCATAAGCTGGCGTACACGTCAGGTTCCTCCGTCTCAACGAGCGGCGTCCATCCCTCTCCGGAGAACAGCGAGGCGAATCGCCGCTGAAGCGGCAGCATCGCTTTTAGAATCGCGCGGTCGCGTGCATTCCAGCCGACCCACGTCCCGAAGACGTTCTCCCAGACCATCATCCCGCTGCCGTTCATCCAGGCTGAGTGGAGCTCGGAAGTGTGGTCTTTGTCCCAGCGCTTGATCTGGTGCTGCATGTGGCGGCGCTCGAACCACTTGTTCCGCAGAACGCCCGGCACAGAACTGTCCCGGAAACCTTGCGCCCACGACATGTGATGGTCGTGAACGTTCTCGAGGGGCAAAGCCAGTTCGCTTTCGAGCACCACGCCGGGCCTTGCGGCGTCCAACTTCGCGCGAAACTCCGCCGCCCCTCTGTTCATTGTGTCAAGGAATATGCCATCCGCCTCAATCTCCTTGACGAGAGAAACCAGAGAGTCAATGTCGGAAGTAGGTTCCCGTCGCGTGCCCGTGTCCCAGGGATTGTAGTCTATGAAGACCTTCACGTTTAGAAAATTATGGAAAGCGCGGCTCAGTTCTCGGAGTCCATCAATTCCGCCGGGCATGTCGCGGTAGAAATCGAACTGGTTGCGGTCGTCAATTCCGATGCGGGGGTATGCGTGCCAGAGAACAACCGCGTCATACCCGCCGAATCTCTCCCATCCGTGGTCGAGAAACGAATCAACCGTGTACTCGCCGAGCCGTGGATTGTAAAACGTCTCATCCCACATCATCACGAAGCAGCACGAGAAACACGACGATACCCAACTGAAATCCGCCCGCCGGTACAGGCTATCGTCATAGTTCAGGCGCTTCCGCGTCGCCTCCCGCCATTTCTCCAACATTCTCCGAAACGCGGGCCAGCTCTTCGGGTCATCCGGCGCCCGGATCAGGTCTTTCTCCAGGTTTACATTGGCTACCGCGGTCGCGCCGCCCTCCGTTCCGGCGGCAGCTTTGAGGATTGTGGCTCTGCCGCTGCACAGAGCGCATACCGAGGCGCCGAGTCCCGTCCGGACAATGTTTGTGATGAAATTCCTTCTATCCACAGGTGTCATTGGATTTCTCCGGGAGCGGCAGAGAGCGGCCACACTCCGGTTGTTTCACAGGGGCTGACTGCGGATTGGCAGCCAGATGGTGAACCATTCCTTGAGCATCTTTGAGCCGAAGTTCTTCCATCGCCTTCTGTCCATCCAGTATCTCAATTTCAGGAGAATTCTCTCGATGCTGTTCAAGGTAGCCCGCTCCTCGAGCATGGCGACGACTGCGTCCGGGACGTCCGTGACAATTCCATCCACACCGAGGTCAATGAAGCGAGCGATCCTCTGGGGGTTATTGACTGTCCAGACGTGAATTTCTTTCTTTCTTCTTCTTACGGAACGCACCAGCTCCTCCGTCACGAGGCTCGCTTGCACGCTCAGAAGGTCAACATCGAGCCGGGAGATGTCGCCGACCGCCTCGAAGATAATGTAACCCACGCGAAGCCTGCTGTTGAGGCGCTTCACCCTCTGAAGCCACTCGTACTGGAATGAGCTGATGACGCACTCGGACGCCAGCCCTTTCTCCTCAATGAGCTTTACGACCTTCTCGGGGAGGGTGGCGTTGCGCTCGTTGGGTTTGATTTCGATGTTCAACTGGATTCTTCCCCTCGCAACGTCCAGTGCCTCGGCGAGGGTTGGGACTCGTTCCCCCTTGAAACCCGGCGAGAACCAGTTTCCCACATCGAGGTTCCTGATTTCGTCGTAGGAGACCTCCCAGATTTTCTTGTCCAGTCCCGCCACTCTTCGGAGGTCGTTATCATGCAACAGGACGACCTGCCCGTCGGAGGTTTCCTGGACATCAATCTCGGCGACGTCCGCGTGGTCTTCCACGGCTTTCCAGATGGAGCTGAGTGTGTTTTCGGGCGCCTTTCGGGAGCTGCCGCGATGCGCTACCACGAGGACGCGGTCTCTCATGTTCAGGTCCTGCAAAATAGAATAGCCAATGATGCCCGTGAGGAGAAGCAATCCAATCGCGACCGCCCAGGGCGCCAGCCTCCGATACCGTGGCGACAGCCGCGGTCTCCAGTCCGAAACGGTCAGCGCCACCATATCTTGCTCGGGGAGTGTGCCATTTTCCTTTTTGGCGTCGTGGTAGAAGTGCAGGATGATCAACGCGTGCACGCTGAACCCCAGGAAAAACAGAAGCTCCAGAAGCACCAGGAACACAACAGCGAGGAGCGCGACAACCGGAATCACCAGCGCCAGTTTTTCTCCCAGTCCTTCCACGACCCTTGTGCTGAAATGGTAGGAAAGCGCCACCACCCCTACTGTGAGTGCCCCGATGAGCACATCCCACACCACCAACGTCCCCGCCGTCCGGAGGGCCCTCCCTTTTACCAGTCGGTGACTCTCTCGCAGCGCCCGGTAAACGCGCTGCCGCTCGAAGAGGCAAATGGGCACCGCAAACACCCATCGGATGAGCAGCACCACGTACACGACGAGCAAACCGCCCAAGAGGACGACGCCCAACACCACCGCGACATAGAAAACAAAAGGCTTTGCGGCAATCAGGTAGTTGATGTCATATCCCGAAAGCAGCACCGAGTAGATGACCCAGATGATCCCGGCAACCGGTGTCAGCAGGAGGGCGCAGATGCCGACCTGAAGAACTCCCAGGGCGATGAGGCTCGGCGACTTTTTCAGCGTGTGAAGGAGCGCCTCCGTGCAGGTCGTCTTCCGTCCGAAGAACCGCCGCCATCCTATGATCATGGGACCCGCCTGTTCCGCGGAGAGGAGCGCTATCACCAAGGCGCCGGAGAGGACTCGCACGGCGACCCCGCCCGCAGAAAAAAAGAACGACAGGATTTCTTCATTGGTGGCCGACACCTGCCCGAAGGACGCCGTCAAACGCGTCAGCAACCAGACGGATAAAGGGCTTAGAACCGCGACCGTCGCAATCCTGAAAAAAACTTGCAGCACGATCAGTTGCCGGACCGATCGTCCGAAATCGCGCAGTGCTCTCAAGACAAGGTTCATAGCTCACAGCTCGTTTGCCGCGTGGCAGAGTGTGCAGACACCCGTCATGGCATCGGTTTCCAGGAGGCGCGGCTGCCGTCAATGGCGCACTGGTAGTGCAGCACCTCGATGACGTGCGGGTTCGAGCCGACCGCGCCCATCACCCAGACCGGCCGCTTATCGGGCTTCTTCTTTTTGCCCGCCGTCTCTCACAATCCTTCCTTCCGAAACAGCAAAACCCAGTCCTCGCCGTCTGGGGCGGAGAAGCCGCTTTCCTTCTGCTTCGCAGCCCGTGTCCATTCTCCAGTTCGTGGGTTGTACCATCGAACGTCCAGTTGCTTCAGCAGCGTCCCGGCTTTCAGTTGCACTTCGCCGCCGGCAGGGAAGTAGACGACCGCCAGGTCGCCGTTTTTGGAACGCAAACCACAAGTCTTGCGGAGCGGATCGTCGCTGCCGGGCGAGGAAAGAGAAGGCTCGCCATTGGGTGATGTCGAGGTTGTTCGGAGACGGACTTCATACGCGTCGGCCTTTTGTCCGAGTGTGAAGTTGCGGTTGCCGGGGTCCTTCGAGAGGGTGATGATCCGCGCGGGACCCGCCTGGGTCGTATTCGCGGGTTTGAGCCACGCCTCGATTGTGATGGCGTTTGATTTCTGGATGGCGCCGATGATTTTCTCGCCGGGCGTGGATGAGGCAATCAATACGGGTTTCTGAACCGCCAGCCCCCCTCCCGGCAGCCACTTCACGGCGTCCGCGTTTTCGATTTTCAAGTCCAGCGGTTGACCCGCGTCGGAAACGTCCTTGACCGTGTCGCCGCTTCCTTCGCGAAAGGTGTACAACACGAGCGGCGCCTCTGGCATCTTCTCCCGACCTGCTTTGTGGCTCTCTGCAACCTCTTGGGCGCCGAAGGCACTGTCGTAGATGGCAACCTGATGGAGCTCGCCTAACCAGGGGCGGTCTCTTGTGAGCTCGTTTGCCAGGGCGAGGCGGAAGTTCGCGTCCCAGTTGGAGAGATCGCCCGACACCTCGAAAGAAGACACCTCCTTGCCGTCGAGGTAGATGGTCGCGCGGCCGCTCCTGTCGCGGGTGTACACAACATGAGTGAGTTCCGCTTTCACGGAGCCTGTGGAAGGCGTTTGGAAAAAGTCGTTGTTTGGTTCAAGTTCCCAATAGGGGATGGAGGTGAAGAAATCCACGATGTGCGCGTAACCCTTCAGCATCACCATCGTGTCGTCGCCTCGACCGTTGAGCCAACCGCCGCCGTTGTCGGGTCCCCAACCGGTGCCTCTATCTGCACGCTCACCAGTGGTCTGGTAGCAGCCCGCCATGTACATGCCCCACGCGAGCCGCCGACGGTTGTCCGCGGAGCGAGCGTGCACCTCGCGGTTGCTCCCCCAACCGACGGGGTAATGGTCTTCGTAGCCGTACTCTTCGTTCACCTGCGGGATCGGACGCCCCGTTTTCGCTTGCTCCTCGCGGTTCTTGAGCATGTAAGCATATCCGCCGTATTCGTCCCAGCTCTGATACATCGCGAAGTCCGCCCAAGGCGAAGTGCGAAACCGGAAATCGCCGTGACCGTGAGTGGATGTCAGATGGTCGTACGGGTCGCACTCCTTGATGAACGAGCCCATTTTCTCAGCCCACTCGTCATTGCGGAAGAGACGATATTCGTTACTCACGTCCCACATCACGTTCGAGAAGGGGGCGAAACGGGCGACGGCGTACCGGTAGTATCGTTGCTCATCCGGTCCTCCCATTCCCTTCTCTCCGAATGGGTCCACGCCAGGGCGCCTGCCGTCCACATAAAAAACTACTGAGATGACCATGTCCTTTTCGCGGGCGTGAGTAAGCATCCGTTCGATCTTTTGCCAGTGAGGGAGGTTAAAACGGGTGACGTCGAAGCCCGGATTCTCGACGCTGTCCGGTCGCTCGGCGACCCAGGGGTTCAGGAGGAACTTGAACCTGTCGGTCGGGAAGACATTCTCGTACCAGGCTCGTCCGTCCTTCACGCGCCCATTGATGGCGACGCGAAGGCGGTTGACCTTTAGGCTGTGCAGTCGGTCAATGTTCTTGCGAATCTGCTCGTCGTCCCAGCCCATGAGCCAGTAGGTGGTCGTCCCATTATAGAAATAATGCTCACCGGTTCCTTCCCAGATGAAATGCCACGGATGCTCCCTGTCCACGCGAACGATGCCGCGGCGCTTGGCGTTTTTAACTGTAAAATTGCCGTTGTGCTTTCTTTCGTATTCACCCTGTCGGTATTTCACAGCATAGGAATAGCTGCCGGGCTGGGTCGGCATGAATCGAATGCGAAAGACGCTCCCATCGGCGGAATCGCAGAAACCATCCGTGCGGACTGCTTGACTTCCCTCCCGCGCAAATTCGCCTTCCACGACAACATCCGTGAAGGGATTCGCGGCGTCGGGGTTTTCCACGTTGAGAGTGATCTCGACGAAGTCATAGGCGTCAACCGTTTCTGCCGATTGCTTGAATTCCACGGCTGAAGGAGCGGAGTACAGAACCACCGGCGTGGCGACCAGCCATAAAGCGGTCAGCACCACAGCGCTTTTCCCAGCCGCAATGAACCCCAGATGCGTTCGCATAGTCCCATCTCCCTTTTCTGCTTCGAGGTTCCTTTCAACCTGCAAGATCATTTTATCGCCTCATGAAACACAAGCACCCAGTCCTGGTCATCCGGCGTGCGAAATGTCTTTCGCTCGGTCTGCTGGGCTGCCGAGCGTGTCCCGTCGCGCGGGTTGAACCATTCTGCTCGCAGTCCTTCTTTCAGCATTCCGCCGATGATGCTTATCTCCCCGCCACGGGGAAAATAGATGATCGCGAGGTCGCCCTGTTCCGTTCGCGATGCTGAAATGTGGCCAGCGGGATCATCGTTGCGAGGAGCCTTGAGAAACGAGTTGTCTGGACGAAGCTCCCACCAGCGGACGGACGCAAACAACTCCGCCATGTGCTTCATCTGGCAACTGCCCGGAAACTCCATCGCTTTGAACCAGGGCTGTGCGACGCCCGTGCCGCCGTGCTCCTGCGGTTCCTTCGGCTCGGTCTCCCAGCTCCAGACCCCGTGGGCGCCGTAGCTCGATCCGACTGTCGGTGCGTTCAAGAGACTCCAGTAAATTGCCCGCCGAACGTTGTAAGCCGTGTGCCGCTGCCTCGATTGGTATGCGATATGGTCTTCGTACGGCGGTTCGAGGTTGATGACGGGACGATATGGCTTTTGATTCCATTTCTCCGACGAGGGACCGGAGTGAATCCATCGCAGCGTGTTCGCATCGTCTCCGTGTCCGCTCTGGTAGCCGAAGATGCTCACCCATTTTTCCTCGAGGAACGCATCCCAGGGCCACTGCATCCCCTGAGGATGGAGCGTGACGGGGGCGTGTCCGGGTTGGTCGAAGACCGCCCGCCCGATTCGTTTCCACCGCTCCGCATTTTCGCCGAAATAGTTGCCGTCGCCGGGGAGGAAATAGACGACGTGGTTTGCCTGGTAGCGAGCGACCTGATAACGCGCGAGGCGAATGGCTTCGCTTTCCGGGAGTCTGCCCGGAACGACCTTCTCGCTGCCGAGAGTCCAGAGCAGCACAGGGACCGCCAGCAGTCCCTTTTCGTTCACCGCGTCAATTCGCTTGTCCATGCGCTGGTAGAATGCCGGGTTGATGCTGATTTTCTCGAAGCCCGTATAAGCGACCATTCCCTCCGCGTCGGTATAGGCGGTTCGCCATTGCGTCGTCACAAACTGAACGCCGGTGAATTTCTTGGAGACGCGGTTGTCGAGATATCTGTCCCAGTCTTCCTTGCTGGAGAGGAGCGCCCCGTTCCAGACGGTGTCCACGAGCCAGAAAAACGGCGTGCGGTCGGCATGTTCGAGATAGTGTCCGTTCGACGAGACGCGAATGGGCCCGTGCTTGAGAAAGCGCGTTTTTGCATCGCCGCGTCGGCACTCGAACTCTCCCTTCTGCCCGTCCAATCCCGCGACGGCTGGCTTGGATGTGGTGCGGAATTGCCAGTTGCCCTCCTCGTTCGGCATAAAGCGCACCCGCCAGACGTTCTCTCCGTCCCAGAAGCCACTCACAATATGTTTCTTGTCGCCGGGAGCCGTGAACTCTGCGCTCAATTCCGTTTCCGGACCGGCTTTGTCCGCAGCCGTAAAGACCCCTTCCCACTTCTCCCAGAGTTGGACGGATTTTGAGAATGCAGGTTCTGTTGCCTCTGCGCTGCGGACCACGCACAGCGAACCCAGTGCGACAAGGGTGACAGTGACAAGAAAGCACCCTCCGACCTCAACGAAGAATCTCATCGTCTTCCTCCATTTTGCCCGGTATTCAGGCCACATCGAGATATTCAGGCGAAGCCTTGGAGTGCTGAAGCCTTGCTTCATCGTTTTAAGGCGGGAGCTGGCGCTCCCGCACTCCACAGAGGGCATTTCGCCCTGAAGCGGAGTCATCGAGCCAGCATCGCGGCGAAGATTTGGCGGTGCCCTAATTCTATCCGAGGCATGGTAGCCAACGAGAGGGACGCCAGGCGCTACGGAATTTCTCTCACCAAGCGGAAGCCCACGTTGTCGAACCAGAGGTCGGCACCGAGCCCGTAGCGACTCGCGGAGCGGCAGCTGTCCGTACCGTAGTCCCAGCAGCCGCCGCGGACGACGCGGACGAACGACCCGGTGCCCTCGGGATCAACCGCCTCTTTGACCCGGGGGTGGGTCAGAGTGTACGCGTCCTTGCACCATTCCCGGACGTTGCCGCTCATGTCGTGCAGCCCCCAGGCGTTCGGCGTTCGGGTCCCCACCGGCTGTGTCTTCCCCATGGAATTGCCATGGTTCCAGGCGTAGCGGCCGTCGAACTTGTCGCCCCAGTAGAACTCGGTCGTCGTGCCGGCGCGACAGGCATATTCCCACTATGCCTCCGTCGGCAGGCGGTAGGTCACCTTGTCCCTGTCCGAGAGCTTACGAATGAATTCCTGGACATCGTTCCAGCTCACGCTGTCCACCGGTTTCCTTTGCCCCCCGAACTCGGGGGGGGGCCAGCCCATCACCTTTTCCCACTCTTCCTGCGTCACTTCGTACACCCCGATGTAGAACCCCTTCGTCAGAGTGACCTTGCGAACAGGTTTCTCGTCTGGCTCCCCTTTGTCCGACCCCATCATGAAGGAGCCGGGCTTGATTAGTCGGAACTTCACGCCGAGACTGTTCACCAGTTCCTCCGGGAGCGCTTTGACCGTCGCCGACCCGCCCCGCGGCCTGCCTGCTGTATCTTGCCCGGCCTGTGCGGAGGCTTCTCGCTTGCGCCCGCACGAGACGAGAGACAAGCACACCACCATTTCTAAGATTCCCTGAAAAGCCTTTCTCACTTCGCGCCTCCTTTCTTCGCTCTATCTCTCCACCGCATCTGTTCACTGCCTTTTCGCAAATAACTGGTCATTGTGTGTTCGTTCCGTCGTGAGCGCTGAAGCTGCGCTTCAGAACTGCAAGGCGGCAGTCCCGCCCTCAGGCATCCGCGGCGCTTGGGATGCGGGCTGAACCATTCAGTCGCGGTTCCTGATAAAATGAAAAAGGACGGCACGGCTGTCGGGCGAGTTAAACATGAACCGCCCCTTTGCCGTTTCGCTCAGCTTCGTCGCCTCCTTCGCGACCACGTCGTAGCGCGTGACCGTCCATTCTCCCGGCGGGAGATTCGCCACGATTCCGTTGTGCGGTCTGTTTGTTCCGAGAATGTATTCGTGACCCGCCCATGACATTCCGCGGAAACCGTCGTCGAAATTTGAAAAAATGCTCAGGTCCGGCGACATCCTCCAGAACGTGATGTTCTCGTCAATCACCTCCCGCAGCCACTTGAGATTGTCGGCGGCAGTGTGTTGCGACGGATCGAATTTGCCCCAGAAATATTGGCCTTCTTTGTTTCCTGACTTCTCGCCCGTCGTCGCGTAACCGCCGCCTAAGAAGGCGCCGAGGTGCGATTCGATGGTGTCGCCCTCGCTGTGCCCGTCGCCAGCGCCTTGATAACTCAGCTCATCGTTAATCGTCGGCTTGTTTCGCGGTCCTTTTCCCTTCGGATTCTCCCAGGTGAACTGGATGACGTCCGCCGCCTGGGCAAGGTTTCGGAGTTTGTTCTGGACAATCTGATGGTCGTTCCACGCCGGAAGCTCGTCGAATTTCGTGGACCATAAAATGGAGGGGGTGTTGTGAACGCTCAATGGAGTCGGATAGGGAAGAAATCGCCGGATAGTCTGCCCGAACCGAGCAATCTCCTTCTCGGAGTAATTCGGCTTCTTGATGTCGTACTCGTTGCACAGACAGAGCCAGACGTTTGGATAACTGCCGTATCGCGCGGCAATGTACTTCAGATAGGGTGTCGCGTCGCCGCCATTCTGCTGTGCGCGAAGAGTCGAGCGAGATTCCTCCGTGTCAGGGCCCGCTAAAATCAAATCAGCAATAAGATCGTGCTCGTACGCCGTTCGCACCGCCGCGTCCACACGCTCGTGAAACCATCTTGGGTTGGGACGATGCGAGAAATCGCCCCAGTCCGTCGGTCCCCCGCTATCGTCGAAAAACGGCTTTTCCGTCGGATGCGGATACCGGTCGCCGTGAATGCCGAAGCGCAGTTTCTTGAAATACTTCGCATTTCCAGCGATGTCCGAGGCGATGTCGTTCCCGCTCGGTTTGTTTCCCTGCTTGTAACCGGAGACGAAAGAATAGTGCGTGTTCCCGAAGATATATTGATGCGACCCGTCCGAGCGCATGTACCACCGCTGCCCGGGGCTGTCCGGGTCAATGACCCAGAAACCGGGGTGGTCGGATGGCGTGGCGATAATGCAATCTCCCTTCCTTTGCCCGGACAATTCTGACGCATTGGACCCCACTTCGACGAGATTCCACCGGCCTGTTTTCGTGGGGCAGAAGCGGACATTGAACACGTCGCCGGATATGCCGCCTTTCCCGTCTCCGTCCCAGAATCCGTGCACCTTATACTCCGGCGACCCGCTCTCGTGCTGAAACACAACCCAGAAGGCAATGTCTCGCGCTGGGGTCTCGGTGGGCTCTTGCGTTGGGCCCCGAAAAGAGATTTCCACGACGGAGTAAACGCCTCCGCGGCTCACCTCTTCGGCGGCGCACAGTGGAGCCATCCAGCTTGTTATTGCGAGGATGACGACTATGGCGTATCGCGTCTTTCGTTCATGCATCGGGATCTCCCATTCGAGAACAATCTGGCGGTTGTGACTCTATGCCGGGTTGAGGAAAACAGTGCGTTGCAGGCGCAGAGGTCCACCCTATGACCGCCGAAGAGGTTCTCTGCACCCTACTTCACGGAGTCATCCTCTGGCAGACCGAGTCTCTTGTACAGCGACTTTCGCCCGGCCTTGTCGCCCTCGAGTATCTTCTGAGCGTAAGCGGCGACCTCCTCCGCGCGTTCCCTCGGAACGACAATTACTCCGTCGCCATCAGCGACAATCACATCGCCGGGCATTACCAGAGCGCCTCCGCAGACGATGGGGCGATTCACCGACTCAATCTCGTTTCTGCCCGGGCGGATTCCACGTCCCGGCTTCTTGAAGTAGAGGGGAACGCCCTCGGTGATAATCTCGTCGCTGTCTCTGGCGGTCGCGCTCGTGACTACCCCCACACAGCCTCTCGCCCGCCACCCCATGATGTTGTTCGAGCCGATGGAGCCAACGTCCACAGTTTCCGCGTCTTCGATGACCAGTACTGTACCCTTTCGAATCAGAGGCACAAATGGCTCCGGTGAAAGCCGCGAGTACCATTGCCCCGCCCATTTGTCGTACTCCTCGACGGGCAATCGCCCAGCCGGAGGCTTGTTCGTAGGAACATACCGGGCGGTGACGGCGATGCCGATGATCCGGTGCGTGTAATGTTTCGTGTCTCGCCAGAGAGGATGAATATCCGGGTCCATCAGCCCGATGTTCTGCAAGCCAACCGCATCCATTCCATCCGCGACATCGGACACGCGAAGCCCCTTGAACAACTCCAGCACCGTGGCGTCCTC
>JAUYEE010000093.1 GCA_030691545.1 bacterium
AATTTGCTCCCCCACCATCCCTGTGCCTAACATCACCCCAACTCCCCCATCTTCAGCCCTTTACTGCCCTACCTCCCAACCCACTTTCGGAATCGCTGGGCCAAAGGGTCAGACAGGATGAACAGCCTGCCCGTTAGCGCGTCCGTGTCGCCGTATGGGTCACCCGACGAGCGGAGTAGCCAAGTCTCCGCAGGGCCCAGCGGCCAGGGGATTCGCAGGATGGCCGGGATTGCCCTGTTCATCCTTCCGGAACATACGCTGCTGCTACGCCGCGCTCAGTTGGGACGTGCAGTGGGGGCAGCGAGACGCCTTAATCGCAACCGATGAAAGGCAATATGGGCATTCCTTTGTCGTCGGCGGAGGCGGGGCGGCTTCCTCTTTCTGGCGAAGTTTGTTGATGCCTCGCACAAGAAGGAACACGGCAAACGCGGTGATGACAAACTTGACGACCGCGTTCACAAAGACGCCATAGTTGACGGAGACGGCGCCCGCCTTCTGAGCCTCGGCGAGAGATGCATAGGGACCGGGCGTTGCCCCCTGCTTCAACACTATGAAGAGGTTCGAGAAATCAACCTTGCCGAGAAGAAGGCCGATGGGCGGCATCAGAACGTCAGCGACTAAGGAGCTGACGATGGCACCAAAGGCAACGCCGATGATGATGCCCACCGCCATGTCCAGCACATTGCCTCGCAAGGCGAACTTCTTGAATTCCTTGAGCATTTTGCATTTCCCCCCTTCTTGTTTCAAACTTGATCTGGACCGCTTGTTTTCACCTCTGCGGTCACGCTTTCCCTGAGGAGGTCAGGCCCTTCGGGTCGAAGGCGTCGCGGAGACCGTCGCCCAAAAGGTTGAACGCCATGATGGCGAAGAAGATGAAGAAGCCCGGGACGATGATCCAGGGGTATTGGGAGAGGTTGCCCGGGCTCATTGCCTGGGAGAGCATGTTCCCCCAACTCGGCTGCGGCTCGTTGATTCCTAAGCCAAGCAGCGAGAGAGCGGATTCGCTGATGATATAGCCGGGAATGCGAAGCGTTGCGGCGACGATGGCGTAAGAGAAGGTGTTGGGGAGGATGTGTTTTGTGATAATTTTGAAGCTTCCGGCACCGACGGCCCTCGCGGCGAGGGCGTATTCCTCCTCCTTGAGCGAAAGAACCATCCCTCGAATGACACGAGCGAGGCCCGGCCAGCTTAAGAAGGAAAGAATGACGACGATGAGGAGGTATCGCTGGATTGAAGTGAGGTCGCGGGGAAGCGCCGCCGTTAGAGAAAGGAGGAGGAAGAATGACGGGAAGGACATCAAAAGCTCGACGAGGCGCATGAGGATAGTATCGGTGATGCCGCCGAAGTAGCCGGAGACGCCGCCGATTATCATCCCAAGCGTGAAGGAGATGAACACGCCTATCAGACCGACGCTCAGGGAGACTCTCGCGCCATGGCAGACGCGGGAGAAGATGTCTCGACCGTTCCAGTCGCTGCCGAGGAGGTGGATGCCACTGGGGGCGTCTGTCCCGAACAGATGGACCCGCGAGCGGATGAGGCCGAGGAATTTGTACGGCTCACCTTTGACGAAGAATCTGATGTAGAAGCGTTTGCTCGTGTCAATTTTCTCGATGCGCTCGCCTAAGTGAAGCTTGCTGGTGCGCTGAAAAACGAACGGTTGCCATGAGAAGCCTTTCTCGTCGAGGAAACGGATTTTGTCGGGCGACAGGTAGGGTCTTTGCCTATCCTCGCTGTCGTAGCGATAGGGGGCGATAAAGTCCGCGAAAAGCGCTGTGAGGTAGAGGATGACAAGAACCGCCAACCCGACAAGTGCAAGCTTGTGCCGGCGCAGCCGCCTCATGGCAATCTTCCAAGGCGAGCGAGCGGGGGGCTGGGGAGTAACTGCAAAGGGCGCAGAGGCCGCAGACATCGCAGAGGGTGGGAGTTTCGCTTTTCGGGTGTTACATTTCATCTCAGTGCTCTCTGCGCCATCTGTGGTTAAATCCCTCAGCCGACTTTTATCCTGGGATCAACGACGGCGAGAAGAATGTCTGCGATCAGGTTGCCAATCAGGAGAAGCACGGAACTCGTCATCAGGTCCGCCATGATGAGATACATATCCTGGCTCATGACCGCCTGAAGCATCAAGTGCCCCATGCCTTCGTAATCAAGTACAATCTCCGTCAATGCTATGCCGCTTAGAAGCGCGGACAGCTCGTATCCGAAAATCGTGATCATCGGGTTGATGGCGTTTCGCAAAATGTGTTTGAAGACGACCTTCCTCGACGAGAGCCCTTTGGCTTTCGCCGTCGTTACGTACTGCGCTCTTTTCACCTCCAAGACGTTTCCCCGCATGATCCGCATCAAGCCCGCGACGCCGCTGAAGACCATCACTGTCGCTGGCAGTATCATGTGCCGGAGGTAGTCGAGAACTCTCCCCCAGAAAGGAAGTTCGCCGTAGTTAGGGCTGGTCACTCCGCCAGGCGGCAGCCAGGTCACGCCCGCGGCAAACATCAGTAGAAGAAACGCGATGAAAAACGTCGGCAAAGACATCCCGACGAAGGCGAGGACCGAGAGGACCTTGTCCGAAAGCGAATACTGCCTCATCGCGCAGTACACGCCGAGAGGAATAGAGATGAGCCATGTGAAAAACATCGCCAAGAGCGAAAGCTTCAGGGTGATCATCACCCGTGGGGCGATGAGGTCGAAAACCTTTGCCCCAAGGGACATGGTTGATTCGCCGAAATCGAGGTGAAGGGCGTTCCAGAGCCAGCGGAAGTACTGGACGATGACTGGCTTGTCGAGGGCGTAGCGGTGGATCAAATCCTTGAGAGCCTGTTCGCTGAACTGAGGATTGAGGCGATACTGGGCGGTGAAATCGAGAGGAGCAATCTGGATGATGATGAAGCTTATCAGCGAAATCCCCAGAAGGGTCGGAACCATCTGGAAAATTCGGACAAGTATATATCCCCACGGGAGAAGACCCTTGAGTCTCACGATGCGTGAAAGACGCTTGGGGTTGTGTCGCTGCGTCAAAGTTCACCTCTCCGTTTTGCGGAGCGCGAGGTTCCGTCTCACGCTGCGCGCCAGCCACGGTGGGCTAAGCTCGCCATGCGGGCTACGGAGCAGTCGAACGCGAGGCATAGTGAGCAACACAAGCCCGCCGTCGTGCTGCGGACGCGGAGTCTGATCGGCGCCGGTGGCTGGCCTCTCTGTTATGGCTTAATCATAAGCTCTCGATCGGCGTTGTGGAAGAGGCGGCGTGCCAGCGGCGTCAGCTTGAGATTGACGAACTTGTTTCGGACGGCGGCGAGGTATTCGGGGGTAACGGCCATAACCAGCGGGAGCTGCTCGGCGACGATTTCCTGACATTTCCAGTAAACCTTGACTCTTTTTTCCTCGTCCATCTCCTGGGCACCTTTTTCGTAGAGGTCGCTTATCTCTTTCTCCCAATCCGTGACGCCCGACTCCCATTCGGCGACCATTTTTTTCCAGTCGCCGAGCTGGCTTTCCTCGGAAGGCTTCTGCGGCTTCTGATTCCAGAAATGTGTCCTGCCGTCGTAAGACCAGACGTTCTTTCCCCAGTGCGGGTCGAGTGAGCCAGTCAGCCCCAGAAGCATCGCTTCCCAGTCGAGGCTCACCTGGAGTTTGCTGACGAGGTTGTTGAACTCCAGTGGCGAGAAGGTAACGTCCATGCCGAGCTTTCTTAGGTCGGTGGTGATGACCTGGGCGGCGTTGACCCGGAGGTTGTTGCCGGTGTTGGTGCTCAGGAGGAATTTGACAGGCACCCCTTTGGGTTTCTCGATGATTCCATCGCCGTCGTAGTCTATGTAGCCCGCTTCCTTCAGGATGCGGCGAGCTTCTCTGAGGTCGTATCGGTATTTCTTGACGTTCGGATTGTGAAAGACGGGATTGGAGGGGGGCTCTGCGGCGTCGAGAATCGCACCGATCCCCATGAGCACATTGTTGATCAAGGTCTCCCTGTCGATGGCGTATGCGCATGCCTCGCGGAACTTCTGGTCGCGGAACCAGACCTGCTTCTCTTTCGGGACGCCAAATCTTCCTCGGGGATCGCTGACGGCGTTCTGGTTGAACATCAGAAACTCGCTTCCCAAGGGCACTCCTCCGTCGTATATGGAGAAGTCGTTCTCGATGGCAAGTCTCCGCAGCGTTGCGTAGTCTTCGCCGCGAACGGGGTATCCGTCGGTCTGCCTGGCCCTGAACTTGACCATCATCGTGTTCAGGTCCGGGCAGATGAGAAGAGTCATCTTCTTTATCTGCGGGAACTGCCGCCCTTCGTTATCGCTGTACCAGTAGTGTTCGTTTGCGGTCAGGACGACTCTATCGCCGCTCGTGTATTCGGAGATTTTGAAAGGGCCTGTGCCGACGACCTGCTTGGGGTCGGTGCCGACGTTCCAGGTGGCAGCGTAATCTCCCGAATCCACGGCTTTCTTGAGAAGACGCTTGGGGAGAATCTCGAGGCCCGCTGTCATTCTCAGAAACGGAGCGAACTTCGCAGGGAGAGTGATTTTGACCGAGTAGTCGTCAATCTTCTCAACGAGAGGGTACTCTCCTTCGATCTTGAAAATGTCTCGCATTGCGACGCCGGGAATGTTCTCGTTGAAGCAGATGTCGTTGTAGGAAAAAAGCACGTCGTCCGCGGTAAGGGGCGCACCGTCGGAGAATTGCCCGTCTCGCCGAAAGTGGAACGTCCAGACAAGCCCGTCCTCGCTCGCTGACCAGCGCTCTGCGACCCCCGGCTCGATCTTTGCCGTCACGCCGTTCTCCATAGTCAGTCCTTCAAACACGTACTGCAGAATATCCGTCGAGGAGGTCTCGTTGGCGATTGACGGGTTGAATGTTTTCGGGTCGGAGAGGGATGCGCCGACAATCTCGTTTTTGTAGGGTTCGGCCTTACGACCTCTCCCAAGGGTGTAAACGGTGAAGTCCTGGTACGGCACGCCGTTAATGACCCGCGGTCCTGTCAGCCGGTCTATCAGCGGCTGAGCCGCGAGGCAGTCGCCGGTCTTTGCCATGCACGACAGCACCAACAAAGCCGCCGCAATCAGGCCAATGGGGCCGAGCGTTCCCTTCGTCTCCATTCTCAATCTCCTTGACTTGATGGTTAAGCGCGGGGCAGCCTTTTTGCTCCCTCTCTATCCCCCGCGACGCCCTCGAAAGGGAATCGCCAGCGAGGCGACGGCCGGTCATTCGTCCTCGCCGTGGAAGCCGATGCGGGGGCGCTTGCGTTCCTCTGGCGCCATGAGTTTGCGAATCGCTTCGAAAACGACCCTGAATTCCTCGTCGTATTGTTCTCCAGGGCAGCGAGCTTCGCTGACAACTGCGCGTGAGAAGCGAGCATCCTTCGAAGACGCACAAAGGCCCGCATGATCTCGATGTTGACCCGAACCGCGCGTTCGCTTCGGAGGACGCTGGAGAGCATCGCCACCCCATGTTCAGTAAATGCGTATGGCGGATAGCGCCGCCCACCCCACTGACTTGAGATGCCAAATTGGGATCTCAAGATTGTAACTTCCTTGTTTGTAAGGCGAAACATGAAATCGTCCGGGAAACGTTCCATGTTGCGCCTGACCGCCCGTGTCAGAATACCTGTCTTCACACCATAAAGCGCCGCAAGGTCTGCATCCAGCATCACCCTCTGCCCCCGAATGAGAAGAATCGCCTTTTCAATCCGCTCAACGGGAATCAGCGTCCGCGCATCTGACATGTTCCGGCCCTGGCTATTCTTCACGGACCACCCCCAACCTGTTTCCCCCGGAGTCTTGGGTCAAGGATGTCGCGGAGGCCGTCGCCCAAGAGGTTGAAGCCCAGCACAGCCATGATAATCGCCAGACCGGGGAAGAGACAAATCCAGGGTTTCGTGGTGATGAACTGTTGGCCGTCGCGAATCATGTTCCCCCAGCTCGGCACCCCTGCCTCCAGACCCAATCCCAAGAAGCTCAGCCACGCTTCCGTCAGGATGTTGCCCGCGACGCCTATAGAGGCGGCGACAATGACCGGGGCGAGGGAGTTGGGAAGAATGTGCCGGAGGATGATCCGAGCGTCTCCCCCTCCGATGGCACGGGCGGCCTCGGCAAACTCGTGATGTTTCACCGAAAGAACGGCCCCCCGCACGATCCGCGCGATGCCTGCCCAGCCGATCAGCCCCAGGATCAGAAAAAGGGTGACAACCGTTCTATCCTGGAAAACCGCGCTCACCGCGATGGCGAAAAGAGCCGTCGGAAAGGCAAAGATGATGTCCGTGAAGCGCATCAGGAGATTGTCGAGCCATCCGCCGTAATAGCCCGCGACGGCGCCGATGGCTAATCCGATTGCCAGACTTATGGCCTCACCAACGATGCCCACGCTGAGGGAAATCCGCGAGCCATAGACAATCCGGCTGGCGATGTCCCTGCCCATGTCGTCCGTGCCCAGAGGGTGTTTCCCGGAGGGCGGCTGGGTAATGGCCTGAAGGTCCGTGTCCTTCGGGTCAGGAAGCGCTCGCAGTCCTTCCCAGAGGTCGCCCGCCAGCGAGAAAAGTGCGAGCAGAACCATAATCGAGGTAACGGTCAACCCCGCGACAGCCATCTTGGACCGACGGATCTCCCGCCACAGCCCGGGTTTTCTGAGGACAGTAGCCTCCAGGGAAACGGCGTCGGTGTTCTGTGTCGTCATTTGCTTTATCACCTTACCTGCGCACCATGCTGCAGGTGAATAAACTTCTATACGGCGAAAGAAGGATAACACACACCCCTTTCGGCCGCAACCGCATCGGATGAAACGCAGGGCTGCGGGAGGGCTTTTCGGATTTGCAGGCCGACCGAGTCTGGTGTACTCTGGAGGCGACACAGGGCGGCCGCGTACGGCATTCGCAATTCCGCGTGAGGGTTTCGCTGTCCCCTCGCACTCAAGAAGGATTCCATGGCGCGCTCCTTTTCCACCCAGACGAATCCGGCGACAACGCTAATCCATTCTTGGGTAAAAAGCGATAAACTACCGGGAAAGGGTGCCCCATGATCGGAAGAATTGTACATCTTCTGGTGTTGTTCTGTGCTGCCGCTTCCACGGCAGTTGCGCAGGACCCGGCGGAGCGGGCTTACCACGTTCCTGCGCTCAACCCGAAGCACAGGGACAAGCCGAAGGTCGCAGGCTGGGCCGAACAGCGCGTTGAGGAAAGGCTCAATCGCGGAATGGTGGCGATGCCGAACGGGGATGGCAAGGTCTATTTGGGTTGGCGGCTTCTCAGGAGCGATGCCGGGGGAACGGTTTTCAATGTTTATCGCTCTGTCGAGGGCGGCGATCCGGTGAGGCTGAACAAGGAGCCCGTGGCTGCGACGACGGACTTCATAGACGAGCATCCGCTGCCGGAGCGGGAGGTCGCCTACTGGGTCAGGCCTGTGCTGGAGGGCAAGGAGCTTGAGCCTTCGGAGAAGGTGGTGCGAACAGCGAACGCCGGACACAATGGATATTACTCATCCATCGTGTTCCGGGGTTCTTACAGGTGTCAGAAGATTGCTGTTGGCGACCTCGACGGGGACGGCGCCTATGATTTTGTCATCAAGCAGCCGAGCCAGGGCATTGACCCGGCTGGCAGACCCAATACGAGCGGATTGACCTACAAGCTGGAGGCTTATCTCAGCACCGGCAGTTTCCTGTGGCAGAAGGACCTGGGAGCAGGCATCGAGCCGGGTATTTGGTACTCGCCTTACGTCGTTTTCGATTTCGATGGGGACGGGAAGGCCGAAGTCGCCGTGAAGACCGGTCCTGAGGACGCCCGGGATCCCGACGGCCGCGTACGCAAGGGACCGGAATGGTGCTCAATCCTGAACGGCATGACCGGCGAGGAACTCGCGCGAGCGGACTGGCTGCCGCGGGACCCACGGCTGGGCGATTACAATCGAACGAACCGCAACCAGATGGGCATAGCCTACCTGGACGGAAAGACCCCGTGCCTGATAGTGGCGCGAGGCACGTATAAGTTGATGATGACGGACGCTTACCAGTATCACAACGAGAAGCTTGAGCGGTTGTGGCATTGGGAGGGCGACGACGAGACCCCGCTCATCCGCAGCCAGGGGGCCCACAGCATGCACTCCGCCGACGTGGATGACGACGGCCGCGATGAAGTCATTCTCGGCTCCTGTGTATTGGACGACAACGGCACATGCCTGTGGTCCGTTGGTCTGGGCCACCCCGACAAATGCTACGTAACCGACATAGACCCCGCCCGGCCCGGCCTGGAGATTTTCTACGCCGTCGAGCCGTGGCACGACGACGGCAAGGGCGTCTGCCTCGTCGAGGCAAAGACCGGAAAGACCATCTGGAGTATCGGTCAGCCGACTTATCACGTGGGCGACGCGATGGTTGCCGACATTGACCCGTCGTTGCCCGGCCTGGAATGCTGGGCGACTGAAGACCCGAAGGGCGGCTCGAGAGACCGCTACCTGTTCTCGGCCGACGGCAAGCGGCTCGACACGAGGGAAGACGTCCCCGACTGCGAGAACTGGATGTTCTGGGACGCCGACCTTCTGCGAGAGACGGTCGGGAGGGAGTTCGGGCGTAGCGGCATCCGGCGAGAGAGACCCATGAGCACCGAATTCATGCGCGGGTTTTCCATCGTGAAGTACGGAGGTCCGACTCTTACTACCGGCATCCAGGGCAGGATTGTGATGATAGCAGACATCCTCGGCGATTGGCGCGAGGAACTCGTCACTGTCCTGCCAGGGGAGCTGCGCGTCTGCACGACCACCATCCCGGCGAGCGACCGGCGCGTCTGCTTGATGCAGGACCCGGTCTATCGGGCGGATGCTGCACACCTGTCCATGGGTTACCCTCAATCGCCGGTGACGAGCTACTATCTCGGCGTCAGCCCCGATGATTAAAGCAGAAGTCGAGGATACCCCACCCGAGACTCCTTGCAGGACGCAGCCGGAAGTGGTATAGGCAGTTAGCCTCTGCGCGGTGAATCAGTCGGCTGATCCTGCAACGCAACGAAGCGGGCAGATGAAAGGTCGGTCGCGGTTCCGACGGGACGGGCCTTTAAGGACTTGTTTGATATGATACGCTTTCCTCATCCGAACAACACGCCGAGGTGTGAAGCGACGTTCGCCTCAGAGGCGAAGCCCATGAGCACACGTGCCGGATGGCAGTTGCGATCCTTATCTGTCGGCATCAGGTGGGCGCGTAGATTTGCCCGTTTGGCGTTGTTGCCTGCGATGGCATCGGCATTTGGCGTAGAAGTAACCCCGTCAGGGCTTCAGGCGGACAGGGTCTGGCATGAAATCCATGTTGTGGATGCCCAGACGAGCCGCGGCGTGCCTTTGGTCGAGTTGGAGACGGTGGATCACCTTCGTTTCGTCACCGACAGCGCTGGGCGGGTCGCCTTCAGCGAGCCGGGCCTGATGAACCAAACCGTCTTCTTTTTCGTGCGCAGCCACGGCTATGAGCTGCCGCCGGACGCCTTCGGCATGGTGGGCAGAAGGATTGAAACGCGTCCCGGCGGCAAGACCGTTCTGGAAGTCGAGCGGCACAACATTGCTGAACGCCTGTATCGGGTCACCGGCGCCGGCATCTACCGCGACAGCGTGCTCCTGGGTGAGCCAGTGCCCCTTGCCGAGCCGCTGCTCAACGGACAAGTGCTGGGGCAGGACGGGGCTCAGACGGCCATCTGCCGCGGGAAGCTGTACTGGTTCTGGGGAGATACCGCACGGTTGAGCTACCCGCTGGGGAACTTCCGCACCACGGGCGCCGTCTCGGACCTGCCGACAAGCGGCGGGTTAAACCCAGCCGACGGCGTCAACCTTCGCTACTTCACCGGTCCGGACGGCTTCGCCAAACAGATGTGTCCGTTTGAGCCTCGGGACGGCTTGGTCTGGATGGACGGCGTGCTCACCGTCTCGGACGAAACGGGCCGCGAACGTTTAGTGGCCCGTTTCATGAGGTTGAAAGGGCTCGGCGAGATGCTCGAGCACGGGCTGGTGATTTTCAACGATGACAAAGAGGAGTTTGATCGCCTCGCGACCTTCAAGTTCGAGGAGCAATGGCAATGCCCCCGAGGGCACTCATCCCGGCATCGTGAGGAGGACCGGGAATTCTTCTACTTTTGCACTCCCTTTCCGAATGTTCGTGTCAAGGCCGACCTGCCATCTCTCCTCGAAGCCGGCTCATACGAAGCATGGACCTGCCTCGCCGATGGCAGCGAAGCCGACCCGAAAAAAGCGCGACTCCAACGCGACGGCGAGGGGCGCCTGGTCTATCGTTGGACGGACAAGGCGCCCCCCGTCGGACCCAAGGAAGAGCACGAGTTCATCCAAGCGGGCCTGATGGAACCGGCCGAGGCTTGGTTTCTGCCTTCGGACGTCGAGACCGGCAAACGGGTGCAGATGCACAGCGGCACGGTGCGCTGGAACCCCTGCCGGAAGCGCTGGATTCTTATCGCGGTGCAGATCGGCGGCGACAAGTCCTTTCTCGGCGAAGTCTGGTACGCGGAAGCCCCCCGGGCCGTGGGGCCATGGCGCCGGACGTGCAAAATCGTCACTCATAACCGCTACACCTTCTACAATCCGGTCCAGCACGATTTCTTCGACGAGGCGGGCGGCCGCCTGATCTACTTTGAGGGCACCTACGCCAACTCATTCTCCGGCAATCCTGACTTCACGCCGCGATACGACTACAATCAGATCATGTACCGGCTCGACCTATCTGACCCGCGATTGAAAGGAGTTCAGGAGGAGTGTTCATAAGCTTCGGTTTTGGTCGAGCATGAAAATGTATTTTCAGAGAAGCAGACACAATGTCCACCCCGGCAAAAGGAGATGCCATGACAAGATGTAACTTGATTCTCGCTACTCTCGCCATCAGTCTCGCAATAGGCTGTCTCGGATGCGGATACGCCAGCGAATCGGAGGCTATCCGCTGGAAGGCGCACGACATGAGCCGCCCCAAGCCGCCGGTCGTGACGCCGCTCCCAGAAGCTCAACCGTCGCCGCCGCCGGAAAAAGCCGTTGTGCTCTTCGACGGCAAAGACCTCTCGCAATGGACGAGTGGGGATGGTCGCGAAGCGAAATGGAAGGTGCAGGACGGCTATATGGAAATCGTTTCGGGCGCCGGGACAATCCGAACCAAAGCACGGTTCGGAGATGTCCTGGTGCACATCGAATGGAGAACACCGACTCCCCCTACCGGAAAAAGCCAGGGTCGGGCGAATAGCGGGGTCTTTCTCATGGGCCTGTACGAGGCGCAGGTGCTCGATTCGTACGAGGCCGATACATACGCTGACGGACAGGCGGGGGCTATCTACGGGCAGTATCCGCCACGCTTCAATGCCTGCCGCCCTCCGGGCGAATGGCAGTCCTTCGACATTTCCTTTCGTCGTCCCCGTTTCGGCGCGGACGGAAAACTTCAGGAACCAGCGCGCATGAGCGTGGTCCACAACGG
The DNA here is from genome assembly GCA_030691545.1 of bacterium. Classification (GTDB taxonomy): domain Bacteria; phylum Auribacterota; class JABMQX01; order JABMQX01; family JABMQX01; genus JAUYEE01. Next base: position 11,416 of record JAUYEE010000093.1, read on the forward strand.
GATTCTCATTCAGGATAACGAGGAGCTGTTGGGGCCGACGTCGTGGCTGAAGTACCTCCCCTACAAGGCGCACGGTGACGCGCTGCCCATCGAGCTTCAGGACCATGGCGCCCCGGTACGTTTCCGCAACATCTGGGCGCTTCCTCTGCCGGAACTTCCGGCGCCGGACGCGTCGTACGCCGGCGCCTACAAGCTCATCGAGATGTCCGCGAAAGACCTCGACCGCTACACGGGCCTGTACGACCGTCCAAATTCAGCCGCCCCGATTACGATCACTCGAGAGGGCAACCGACTGTTCGCCGACTTCTATTGGCGGCCAGGAGGTCTCGAACTCCTGCCTCTGTCCTCGACGGAGTTCGTTCTCAAAGATACCGACGGCCGAATCGTATTCGATTTGAATGACCATGGCATCCCGACCGGTCTGACGTTCCACCTCGGAGGCGATGAGATGCCCGCGGAGAAAAGGGCAAAATAGCGCCCTGCGATTAGAGCTTGGGCGGATCGTCGAGATACGGACACGCACCAAATGAGGGCCATGACATTGACGGCGAACAAGTGGTTCTGTTTCGTTTTTGCAGTGAGCAGCCTGGCCGTGGCGGTCGGGGCGCAATGCCAGTCCGCGGAGCAGAAAACGCGCGCCTTCAGGCTGTCGGAGGTCCGGATACGCGATGCGTTCATCCTCCCCGATGAGGGGACGAAGACCTATTACCTGATTGCGTCCGTAGCCCGCCCGAGTGGCTTCGGGCGCGGCGTGTCGGTCTTGACCAGCAAAGACCTGGAGACCTGGCAGGGCCCCTTCTCGGTCTTCGATGTTCCTCCGGACTTCTGGGGGCAGGAGGGAGTGTGGGCGCCCGAGATGCATGTGTACAAAGGCAAGTACTATCTCTTCACGACGTTCTGTACCGATGACAGAATCTTCGACCAGTGGCCCGACTGGCCGCCCCGGGTGAAGCGCGGCTCGCAGGTGCTGGTTGCGGACTCGCCCAGGGGGCCGTTCCGGCCGTTCCATAACCGCTCTCACACGCCCACGAACCAGATGGCATTGGATGGCACATTGTGGATGGAAGACGGTATCCCCTACATGGTGTATTGCCATGAGTGGGTCCAGATCAAAGACGGCGCCATCGCTGTGATCCGGTTGAAGGACGATCTGTCCGATGTCGTTGGTGACCCGGTCGGTCTGTTCAAGGCGAGCGAGGCGCCGTGGACTCCTCCTGATAGGGACAGGTATGTCACCGATGGCCCTTCTCTGTATCGGACTAAAACCGGGAAGCTCCTCATGATCTGGTCGAGCTTTACTGCGACGGGCTACACGACGGGCATCGCCGTCTCGCAATCGGGCAAGCTCAATGGACCCTGGACCCACCAGCCTGAACCGTTATTCAGGGAGGATGGCGGCCACGGCATGATTTTCAGGAAGTTCGACGGGACGCTGATGATGGTGCTGCATCAGCCCAATCGCGGCCCGCATGAAAGGGCGCGCCTGTTCGAGCTCGAAGACACGGGGGATTCGATCCGAATAAAGAGTCCGCAGAGCGCGGAACCATCCGAGCCCGCGCGGCCGGGCAAGGTCGCGGCAAAGCCGTTGTTTCGCGACCCCGTGCACGACGGGGCGGCGGATCCTGTGCTTTGTTGGAATCGCGCCGAGGAGAAATGGTTCATGTTCTACACAAACCGCCGCGCGAACGTGCCGGAGGCGCCGGGCGTGTCGTGGGTCCACGGCACCCGCATCGGCATCGCGGAGTCTTCAGACGGCGGCGCCACGTGGAAGTACCGGGGCACGGCGGACATCAACTACGGCGAAGGTGAGTACACCCATTGGGCGCCGGAGGTCATTGAACACGACGGTACGTATCACATGTATCTGACCTTTGTGCCGGGGATTTTCACCAACTGGAACGCGCCGCGCGATATCATCCATCTGACGAGCAAGAACCTGCTGAAGTGGAAATATGAGTCAACGTTGAAACTGGCATCCGACAGGGTCATTGACGCCTGCGTTATCCAGCTTCCGAACGGCACCTGGCGACTCTGGTACAAGAACGAGCGAGATCGTAGTCATATCTATTACGCAGACAGCACGGACCTGTTCACCTGGAAGGACCGCGGCAAGGCCATCAGCGATCAGTCAGGCGAGGGTCCGAAAGTCTTCCGCTGGAAAGGGCGCTACTGGATGGTCGTAGATGTCTGGGAGGGTCTCGGCGTTTACAGCTCGGACGATTGTCTGAACTGGAAGCGGCAGAGGAACAATCTACTGAAGGAGCCAGGAAAGCTCCCCACTGACAGGGCGAAGGGCGGGCATCCGGACGTGGTGGTGAGCGGAGACCGCGCGTTCTTGTTCTATTTCGTACACCAGGGCGGACAGGACGCTGAACCCAATGATCCTTACGCGCAGCGCCGCAGCGTGATCCAGGTCGTCGAGCTCGAATACAAGGATGGCGAGCTGACCTGCGACCGCAACAAGCCAACACACATCCACCTGCAACCGATCGAGGAGAAGAAATGACGGCGGGCGAGCACCTTCGGCAAGCAGTCACGGCGCTCGGCTTGAGGTGGATGCACCAAGCACGCAGTAAAGTAGGCGGAAATATGCGGAGAACAAACAGTCGCTTTGCAATCGTTGCAGTGCTCGCGGCGGCGCTGGGAATGTCGCACGCGGCGGACCAGTTAGACACAGTCAGAATCGCCAGCCCGGATGGCTATGTTCAATTCGAGTTTCTCTTGCGAGAAGGGCATCTGAAATACTCCGTGAGCTTCAAAACCAACGCGGTCGTTGAGACATCGCCGATCGTGTTTGTTGTGGACGGCATTGACCTCACGGAGGGCGTTGAGGCTGGCGAAGTGAATCGGTACTCGGTGAAAGAGACTTATCCCTGGCGGGGTGTTCATTCGCAAGCCGTCAATCACTGTAACGGGGCAACGATTTCCTTCAAGCACGCGAAGAGCGGCGCCGGTTACACCCTGGAAGCCCGGGCGTTCAATGACGGCGTTGCATTTCGGTACATCATTCCGGGGGGTGAGAAGCCGAGAGTGCCCGACGAGTCCACCGCGTTTGTCATTCCTGCCGGAAGCACCATCTGGCATCACGACCTCGAGGGCCACTACGAAGCCGTGCACAAGCGGAATGACATCTCCGAACTCCAACCCGGTCAGTGGATCGCGCCGCCGATGACGTTCAAACTGCCCGACGGCGTGGGCTACGCCTCGATCACGGAGGCCGCGCTGGTGAACTATAGCGGCATGGCCCTCCAGGCTGGCGGCAACCGACGAATCAACCTCGTCCTGGGTCATAAGCATCATATTTCCTACCCGTACAGATTGCGATACAAGGACGAGATCGAGCAGGTGTCCAAGCCGGCCGCCGTTTCCGGAACCATCACTTCGCCCTGGCGAGTCGTGATGATCGGAGCGGACCTGAATACGTTGGTCAACTGCGACGTGGTTCACAACCTCTGCCCGCCGCCGGACCCGAACCTCTTCCCCAAGGGAATCAACACTGACTGGGTCAAGCCCGGGCGGGCGGTCTGGCGTTACCTGGACGGCGGGGGAGGCTCGTTGGAGGATATGAAGGAATTCTCTCGTCTGGCCGGCCAGTTGGGTTTTGAATACCACGTCATCGAGGGCTTCTGGTCAAGGTGGAGCGACGAGCAAATTAAGGAGCTGGTGGATTATTCGCGTCAGCAGGGTGTCGGACTGTGGTTCTGGAGGCACTCCCGGCAGCTTCGCACGCCCGAAGCGCGAGAGGCGTTCTTCAAGAGACTGCACGACCTCGGCGTCGTCGGGGCGAAAATTGACTTTTTCGACCACGAGCACAAGGACGTTGTTGACCATTACACGGCATTGCTCAGGGACGCGGCCCGATACCAGATTATGGTCAACTTCCACGGCGCCAACAAACCGACGGGCGAGCCGAGGACGTGGCCGAACGAATTGGTCCGCGAGGCTGTCCGAGGCATGGAAGCGAGCCGGTTAAAGGAGCGAGCCATCCACAACGTGACCCTCCCTTTCACTCGCTACCTGGCGGGTCACGGCGATTACACGCCCGTGCACTTTGGCGCCCGTCGCGCCGACACGACATGGGCGCACCAGATTGCCACCGGTGTTGTTTTCACTGCCCCTTTGCTCACCTACGGCGCACACCCCGCGAGCATCCTGAAGAACCCAGGCGTCGAGATGATGAAAAGCATCCCCGCCGTCTGGGATGAAACCAGAGTGCTGCCGCCGTCGGAAATAGGCGAAGTTGCAGTCTTTGCCCGGCGCGGCGGCGATACGTGGTTTCTGGCTATCCTGAACGGCCCGACGGCGAGAAGCGTGAATATCCCGCTTCCATTCCTGGGTGAGAATGAATACCGCGCGTTGCTTCTTCGGGACAAGAAGGACGATCCGGCAGCGCTGGAGGTTGAGGACAGAAACGCGAAGCGCAGCGATTCGCTCGCGATCGAGTTATCCGCTGGCGGCGGCTTCATCGCCCGCTTCTCGAAGAATTGAGTGGCCTGAGTCGCCGTACCGGCGCCATCTTGCCCCCGCTTCAATTCCGCGAAGGTGAAATATACTGCCGCGGTGGCTGCCATGTGAGGGCGGGACGCCCTCACGACTGCCGCCGGGACAGCAGCGTTACGCGTGATGGCTGCAACCGGGCCAGTGGCCCAACACCCAGAAAGTCCGCCACCCAAGGGTAGCTGCAGCGCGGACAATTACGTCAACAAAAAAGGAGGGACTGCACCATGACTTCTATGAATCGCCGCGATTTCCTGCGAACCGCAACGGGCGCCGGAGCCTCGTTTCTGGTGCTTCGTGACAGCCGTTCGGCATCGGGCTTCCAGGCGAACGAGAAACTCAACATCGCCATAGTGGGCGTCGGCGAGCGCGGGACGTATCATGCCAGAACCATCCTCAGTGGCAGCCACAGCTTGGTGGCAATTTGCGACGCGGACAAAAATCGCCCCGCGCTCAAGATTCCGCCTGAGGTCTCCCGGTATCAGGACTTCCGCAAGATGCTCGATGAGATGGAGAAACGGATTGACGCTGTCCTTGTGGCCACGACGGACCACAACCACGCCGCGGTTAGCGCGGCAGCTATGAAACGAGGCAAACACGTCTATTGCGAAAAACCGATTGCGCACGATGTCCGGGAGGCGCGCGCCCTGCGTCAAATCGCCAGGCAGCAGAAAGTGGCAACCCAGATGGGCAATCAAGGGATGTCCAGCGACTCGTTCCGCCGCACGCTGGAGCTGATCCAGGAAGGGGCCGTGGGTGAGGTCCGCGAGGTGCATGCATGGTACGTGTTCGGCGGTTCGGGTCCGCGCGAGGCACCTAAGGACAGCGTGCCGGTGCCCGATTATCTTGATTGGGATGTGTGGCTTGGGCCGGCTCGGTTTCGTCCTTACCATCTGCTTTGGGTGAACAGCTCGTATGGCTGGCGGGACTTCGGCACAGGGTGCCTGGGAGGCGGCGGCTCCCACTCGATCAACCTGGCATTCAAGGCTCTCAAGCTGGGCGAGTTGTGGGAGGCTGGCGGTGAAGGCAAAGCCAACATCCGCGTCGAGGCAGAAACCTCGGAACGGTGCATCGAGTCCTTTCCCCGCTGGGAAATCCTCCGCTTCGACTTTCCGGCCCGGGGGCCGCTCCCGCCGGTGCGGATGAATTGGTACAACGCTCCGGAACCGGAGCTTCGACGGATGGGCATTTGGGAGCGCCTGGAGAAAATCGCCGGCCGCTCGCTGGAATGGAAGGATGGAAGTTGGACGCCCCGTTCGGGCACGCTCCTCGTAGGCAGCAAGGGCGTGGTGCACACGAACGCCCACAATTCGAGTTGCGCGCTGTTGCCCGAGGGCGACTTCCCCAATTCCGGCGGGCCCCCTCGTAAGCTGCCGCACGTCGAGGGACACCAAGAGGAATGGTTCCGGGCCTGCAAGGGTGAAGGGGGAACTTTGTCCAATTTCGATCACGCGGGCCCGGCAATAGAGCTGCTCCTGGTAGGTAACGTGGCGACCTTAGTCGGCCAGACGCTTGAATTCGACCCTGTGGCCTGCAAAGTTGTGAACAACGCGGAGGCCGATGCCCTGTTGCGCCCGAAATATCGGGAAGGCTGGTCACTGTGAGTCAGCGATGGGGGGAGCGATGGAGAACCCGGCATGAAAGGATGGGGACGATGAGAAGACCGGCGTTCGCAGCCATGCTGCTTGTCGCTGCATCGCTACTGGCAGGGACGGCTGCGGATGGAGCGAGCAGCCTGATGGAAGTGGATTACAGGAGCCTGGTGTCGCGGGCGGACCTTCACTACGACGAGCCGGTGACGAGGAGCGAGGAAGGGATGCCAGTGGGCAACGGTCGCATGGGGAGTCTGGTGTGGACCGCGCCCACCGCATTGAGGTTCCAGATCAATCGCGTGGATGTCTTCGCGGAGAACTGCGAAACGAACAGCTTTCCCGCGCGCGATAGTGATTATGGCTGGGGTATTTGCGGCGGGACTCCACAACGCGGAAGCTTCGCCACGACCTTCAATAACATCACCGCGGGCAACGCGGCCGAGTATGAAGGCAGGAATCGGCCTGTTGCGACGGTGGATGCGTAGGCACTATCAAGAACAATTTGACTTTTGGCAACTCAGCCAGTTCCCGGGGGCAATCTGAGTCGTTGCGAGGGCATGATCTGGTAGAATAGCATCGTGAATAATGCGGCTCGCTGGGAACGCGGGGTGGAAGGGCGCCAATTCCTGGAGCGACGCTTTGATTTGAGCGATCCAGATGGCACCTGGCAGACGATTTGGTCCAACGAACTCCCGTTGCCACCCCCCGCACGCTTCCTGCATGAGTCTGGCTCGAACAGCCGGAAGTTTTATCGCGTCCGGCTCGAATGACGAAATAGGAGACAACTGCACGCTTCCAAAAGAAAGGACGCTATGAAAAACGAACGGTTTTCTTTGCGGTGGATAGGCAGCTTTGGGGCGTTGGTGTTGGGCGCGATGGTGGCAGCGCCCGCCGGCGCGTTTGAGGCGGGGGCGGCGAAGCGCGACCTGACTCCCAAGACAGATAAACCTGTCTTCATCGCGGGCTTTGGAAATAACCGAACTGCTACCGGTGTCCATGACCCCGTCTGGGCACGCTGTCTTGCCGTCAGCGACGGTGCGAACACGGTCGCCTTTGTCAGTTTGGATTTTATCGGCTTCTTCTACGAACCCGACGTGGTGGCGGTGCGCGAGTTAGTCCAAAAGCGCGTGCAGCGGCAGGTCGCCGTTCTGATTGCCTCCACGCACAACCACGAAGGTCCCGACACGTTGGGTATGTGGGGAGCGACGCTGCTGCAAACGGGACGCGATGAAACTTACATGGCTTGGGTGCGGGAGCAAATCGCTGATTGTGTTGCCGAAGCGGTACCCCGCCTTGAACCGGCATGGCTGATCATTGCCAGAGACGACCGGGCGGAGCTGGCAAACTTGCAGTCGGACTCGCGCCTGCCGCCAGTGAAAGACCATACCCTTCACGTCCTGCAAGCGGTCAGTCAAAAGACCGGAAAAACCATCGGCGCGCTCGTCAACTGGGCAAATCATCCCGAAGTGCTGGGCAGCCGCAACCAGTTGTTGAGCGCGGACTATTGCGACGCGCTCTACCGCCATGTGGAGGAACTCCTGGGAGGCGTCGCCGTTTTCTGGAACGGCGCCATTGGCGGACTTATCTCGCCGGGGAATGCTCAGGTTGTTGACCCTGCGACTGGCGAGCCCTCGCCCAAAGGCAGTTTTCGCGAAGCCGAACTCATCGGGCGCTTCATCGCTAAAGTGGCTGTGGAAGCAGCGCGTCGTCCTGACGCAGTGAGGCTGGAAAAAGGTGCTCTGCACGTGAGCCTACGCCCTATTTTCGTTCCGGTGCAAACACCGCGGGCTCGCGTCGCTTTGGGGATGGGCATCGCCAAACGCCCTGTTTACACGGACGGGAAGCCTGATGACCGCGTGACCGAACAGGAAGTAACGATAGAAGGCTTCAAACTCAAAGCGCGGGCGGCGATGGGACAGGACTTTCGGACAGAAGTGGGCGTCGTCACCGTCACTGACGCCAACGGGCGCACGCCAGCAGCGTTGTTTCTTCTTGTCCCCGGTGAAATTTACCCGGAACTGGTTTACGGCGGCATGACGCGTTACCCCGGCGCCGACTTTCCCGATGCGCCGATGGAACCGGTCCTGATGGAGCACGCGCGCAAGACCGGCGCAAAGTTCACCTTCGTCGTCGGTTTGGCGAACGACGAAATCGGCTACATCATCCCGCAGTGCGAATGGGACGAGGCGCCGCCGTGGCTGAACAACGCGCCGAAGAAACCTTACGGCGAGATCAACTCCTTTGGTTGGAAGGTCGCCCGATGTCTCAACGAGGCGCTGCTCGCCGTAATTGCGCCGGGCATGCGCGAGCCTATCCGATGATCAAAGGAGCGGCGGAGTTTTACCGCAACTTCCCCAATTTCCAGAAGGGCGAAGACGGCAAGTACCATATCCATCATGTTAATAGCGGCGAGGGAGGTTGGAACTCGTCGGACACGCCGTACGAAGTCTCGTGCATGCACATGATTTTCCCGCTGGCGATTCGCGCCTCGGAGATTTTGGGCGTGGACGCCGATATGCGGCCAATTTGGCAGGAAATCAGGGACAACCTTGTGGAGTTGCCGCGCTCCGGGCGGGGTCGCCCCAGTCGCCAGGCCTATGGCGCCTTTGTTTACGGTGGTCCCGGAGAGATCGAGCCAATCGGGGCCGAGCCGGAACTCAAGAGGCGTTTCCTCGGCTTCAACCGGCTTGGGAGCTTCATAGATACTGCGGGCATTGGCGGGGCGCAGATATTTCGCAACAGGTTGCGCCTCCGCGAAGGGCCCGGGGCGATTGATGCCGAACACATTGGCGGCTTGGCGTCGGGCATCCATGAGACCATGCTGTCGAGTTCTCCGGAGGAGGTTGATGGCGAGCCAGTCCTCAGCATATTCAATGACTGGCCGAAATCCTGGGATGCGAGCTTCACCCTGCTGGCACGTGGAGCGTTTCTGGTCAGCTCTTCGATGGAGAAAGGGCAAATCGAGTTTGTGGAAATCCAGTCCAGGGTCGGCGGAGAGTGCCGCCTGCGCAATCCCTGGCCGGAGGCCACCCTTACTCTCTACCAGAATGGGAAGAAGGCGGAGGATGTCTCCGGTTCGTTGCTGACCTTCGCAACAGCACGGGGCGAGACGATCATTGTCGTTCCCCGTGCCTCCAAACCTTCCCGAAAGAGAATCCGTTGAAGTGACCATACGGTCCCAGTTTTGGGGTGGCATGGGCATCCCTGGCCGAGCAGGCAGTTGCTCGTAGCACGTTTGTGCAGTATTTTCTCCGCAGTTAGTGACAAAATACCTCTGAGGAAACAGGGCAAGAAAACACACCTCATCAAAGGAGAGCGGACGTGATTGAGATTAAGACCGAAAAGCAACGGTCAGCCCCGTGGAAGAAGATTAAGTTAGTTGTGATGATTCTGGTGATCGTCCTCGCGGCGCTGTATGTCCCGGCGAAGTTCTTTGCGGTCAAGTTTACCAACGCAGGCACCAAGCTCTACGACCAGGGCAGGTACGAAGAGGCCATGGCCGAGTTCCGGCGCGCCTTGAGAGTTTACCCCTGGTTCAAGCCTGCTCGCACGCAGCTCGCCGAGCTGGAGAAGTTCGTCAAGGACCACCCACGGCGACCGGACGTCCGCTTTGTCCCTACACCCCGGGATGTCGTGGACAAGATGCTGGAGATGGCCAAAGTCACGAAGGACGACATCCTCTATGACCTGGGCTGCGGAGACGGCCGCATCGTGGTCACGGCGGCGAAGAGGTACGGCTGTAAGGCGGTCGGTTACGACATAGACCCGCGGCGCGTAGAAGAGTCCCTGGAGAACGTCAAGAAGAACAAGGTTGGTGACCTCGTTCGAATTGAGCAGAGGGACATCTTCACGCTCGACCTCAGCGAGGCGAGTGTCGTCACGCTCTACCTGCTTCCTCGCCTCAACGTGAGGCTGATCCCGCAATTGGAGAAGCTCAAGCCCGGCTCCCGGATTGTCTCGCACGACTTTGACATGAAAGGAGTCGAGCCGGACGAGGTCGTCGCGCTTACTCCGAAAAGGGGCAAATTCGAACACAAGGTTTATCTCTGGACCACCCCGCTGAAGAAAATAAAGGAGGAGGCTTCTGCTGAGAACCTCGAAACCGATGAAACCTCGTCAACATCGCCTACGGAATAACCCCAGGCGGTCGCAAAGGCGGCAGCCACATTCGCGCAGGCGACAGGGAGCATGACCCGGCCAGAATTAGCCCGGCCCACGGAGGGAAAACCTGGAGAACGAGAAAGACATCAGAGCTTGAAGGGCGCTGAATGACAGATGGCGAGTACAGGTTCGCGTTTGTAATTTGTAGGAGGTCTTGCTATGGAGAAGAAGCTCGCGTCGTTGGAGCACGCACTGAGAACTCATTCGAGGGAGTTCTACAAGCGGGCCGGGCTGGAGGAGGCGGAAAAACAGAGGGGTGAGTTTCTGAAACGATTTCCGTTGGAGGAGTGGGGAACGATGTCCCTCGAGGAATTTGCCGGCCCCGAGCACGGGTCCAAAGACACGTTTTGCCTCTGGGTTGGTACCTACAGTAAAACCGGGGCCTGTGGCCGCATCGGACGAGGTCCCAGAGGAACACAGCTCATCCAGAAGGTGTCTGAATCGTACAGAAACGAACAGGAGGCTTGGAAAGAGGTTCGAGCAGGGTTCCTTGAAGCCTTTCAAAAGGCGGAAGCCGGGCAATGGGATGACATTGATGAAATCCTGTCCATCAATCCCGCCCACGCGTTCCGAATGAAGGTGCTGTACTTGTATTTCCCAGACGAGGTCATCCCTATCTGCTCGCGAGGCGACCTTCGCCGGTTCCTTGGGGTACTGGAGCCTCGGAGGGCGGGAAGGGGCAAGTGGGGAGTCGTACGTCTTAATCGCGAGCTTCTCCGCTCGCTACGGGAGATTCCAAAGCTCATGGACTGGAAGCCAAAGGAGCTTGAGCCCTTCCTGTATTTCTGGCTTCGCTACCGTCCCGTTGTCAAAATCAGTACGGAGGAAATGCCTTGCTCCTGGGATGTATGCAAGCAAAACGGCTGCGTCTGCGTCGGTTGGGGCGGAATCGGCAACCCCAGAGAACTTGGCTCGGAGGAGGAATGCCGGGCATTGCTCGAGAAACTGTACGGGGAACAGCTCGAGCACAATTCTGTGGCCATAACCAGGAAAGCAAGCGAATTTTGGACTGTGGTCAATCTGCAACCGGGGGACGTCATCGTCGCCACCCAGGGGACGTCCACAATTCTGGGGGTCGGGAAGGTCACCGAGCCCGGCTATGAGTGGAAGCCCGACGCGCCAGAGTCTCCGCACGTGGTACGTGTTTGTTGGGACACCTCTTACGCCCAGGAGATCGAGTTCCCGGACGAGTGGGTCTCGTTCGCTGTGGCATACGTTACCCGGGCTCTCTACAAGCAAATCCTAAAGCGCAAAGGCTGAAGAGAGTCCAAACCCCGCAGGCCGTGTGGAGTATCTGGGGAAATCCGAGGTGCGCCCGCTGTCGGCATTCTGAGAATCTGAGCGGCGGTAGGAGGTCCCCGAGGGAGGACCTGCCGCCGAAGGTGTGCTCAACACCGTCGTGCAATACTTCGGGAATCACGGTTCTCGACGGCGACTCCCGGATGAACGTGGGCAACGGCTGCGCGGCGGGTGTGGTGCTGTCCTTCTCTACGGCGAAAAGAGCTTGCGGCGACCCCGCGGTACGCCCACAGCCGTTTCCTCTCTTGACCGCAGCGTATTCCCCACGTAGCATGAGCCACGATGTGTTCCGGGTTGAAAGCGCCGTGCGAGCGAGTCGTTCATGGACAAGACTATGCGAATTGACCAATTGACAGCCGGATTTGCGGAAGGCGATGCCATCAGCGGCACTGCGATGGAGCTTCAGAAACTGTTCCGAAGCTGGGGGCATTCGTCCGAGATTTACGCGATGCCGCAGTTCACAAGTGCGAGGATGAGGGGCATGTGCATGGATTATCGGGAGCATCGTAATTCGGCCGACCCGCGAGACATCATGGTGTTTCACTTTTCCATCGGGGGGGAGTTGGTCGAGTTCTTCCTAAATCTGAAGTGCCGGAGGGTTCTCGTTTACCACAACATCACGCCGCCAGAATATTACGCGGCGATTGACCCCGCGGCGGCAAAGCGCCTGGAGGAAGGGTACGCAAAGCTGGAGTCGCTCCGGGACTGCGTTGACCTGGCTCTGGCGGATTCTGAGTTCAATAAATCGGGGCTTGTCGCGGCGGGGTACCCGAACGTCGAGGTGGTGCCGCCACTGATTGATTTCGGATTGCTGGACCAGGAACCCGACGCCGATGTGTTGAGGAAACACGGGGACATGTCCACCAAGATATTGTTCGTAGGACGCCTCGTCCCGAACAAGAAATTGGAGGACGTCATAAAAGTTTTCTACTTCTATCAAAAGACAGTCAACCCACAATCACGTCTGTTCCTTGTCGGCTCGTATGCGAGGGAGGGAAGATACTACTCTTACCTGAGGGGGCTTGTGACGGAGCTGAAGATGGTCGCCGATGTGAGAGACGTGGTTTTTGCAGGGCACGTGACGTTCCGCGAGCTGCTGGCATATTACCGGCTGGCGGACGTTTTCTTGTGCATGAGCGAGCACGAGGGCTTCTGCATCCCGCTATTGGAGGCGATGCATTTTGAGATCCCGATCATTGCCTATCGCTCCAGCGCCGTGCCGGAAACTCTCGGCGGGGCTTCTGTTGTTGTAAACGACAAGCAGCCGGAAACGATCGCGGAGATGATTCACGAAGCGGTCGAGAACCGTGCGTTCCGCGAGAAGATTATCGAGCAGCAGAATCGCCGCCTTTCGGACTTCCGGCACGAGAAGGTCGGCGACGTTGTGCGGGAGCGGCTGAGACCCCTTATGAAGGTGGGGTGATGCCTTCGGTCGAGGCGCCGAGAAGAATCCACACGGGGGCAATGGGATTGTCCTGAGCGTTCTGCTCATCCTGTCGAAGGGCGCCGGGCGGGAGCGCCTGACTCCGCGCCGGGCTTTGCCCCGTTCGTACGATCTGGTATCATGGCAGCGGAGGGCGAGCCTTGCCCTCGTGAAGAACAGGGAAAGTGTGATGGCAGTGATAAAGATATATCTTTACGGCGAAGAGGTCTTGAGGCAGAAGGCTTTGCCGGTCGAGAAGATAGATGACGGCGTTCGTGAGCTGATTCGGAACATGGCGGAGACGATGCGCCAGGCAAGCGGTGTCGGGTTAGCGGCTCCGCAAGTGGGCGATTCGCGGCGAGTCATCGTCGCGGAGGTTTCACAGGAGAACAGCGGGCTTATCGCCCTCATCAATCCCGTGATCGTAGAATCGTCCGGCACATCCGAATTTGAGGAGGGTTGCCTGAGCCTTCCGGGAATCAGTGCGAAGGTCAAACGAGCGGCTGAGGTTGTCGTCGAAGGGCTAACCCCGGACGGGAAACAGGTGCGAAACAAGTACACCGGTCTTCTGGCAACGGTGATACAGCACGAGGTTGACCACCTCGAGGGCATCCTCTTTGTGGATCGTCTCGGGTTTCTGGGCAGAAGTGCGCTCTCTTTCAAGCTGAGAAGCCTCGCCAGGGCTAACAAGGTGTAGGGCATCCGCTGCCGTCCGAAAGATTCGCCGCGGAGCACGCAGAGACCGGTTCGCTGCCAAAGTTCATTCTTTCTGTCTCCGCGTTCTCTGCGGTTGACGTCCCGCGGGGGGGGGTATGATGGAAAAAGAGAAAACGCCGTTTCTGCGGAGTATCATCCTCTGTTTTAATCCGAATTTCTATCCGCTCGTCCTGCGACAGAGCGGATGGCGGAGCTTTGGGTATCTGGTGCTCATCTGCGCGGTCGTGTACGGCGTGATGAGCTACCGGTTCGCAAACGTGCAGTCTGACTTCATTGAGAAAGACCTGGCGGATTTCTACGAAAAGGCGTTGCCCGATTTTCATTTCGAGAACGGCGAAGCGGACTATCCGCCCGATAACCCGCACGTTTACGAGGAACGGGAAAAAGAACAAGTTGCCGCGGTGATTGTTGACACGTCGGGACGAACAACTCACCTGGATGAAAAGTACGATGCGGGGATGTTGATCACGAAGACAGAAATTGTCAGGAAGGTTCGCGGAGAGGAGGAACAGCGGGAGGCAATCCCGGTGACAAAGGAGAGGGTCCTTGCCAGGGATTTCTTTCTCGAGCAAGGCCGCAGAAACCGTCCACAGTTCGTTACGACAGTCACCATGCAGATGACGTTCCTGCACACGGTCGGGAAGACGGCTCTGGTGGCAATCGTGGCGGGCGTACTCCTTCTCGCGGATAAAGGAAAGGCGAGTCCGTACCCATTCGTGTATTATTTCAACGTGGGTTGTTATGCAATCACGCCGTTCGTGCTGTCAGCTCTGGCGAGAGGCTGGGGAGCAGGGGAATTCCTCGTTTACGCAAGCTACAGCGGTTCGCTGATGTTGTTCATTGCTCTGGCGATGTTAGGTCTGGCAAAATCGCGGCAGCGAGACGCGCGCGAACTCGTCGAAGGCGGGCAGATTGAGGAGGCTCGGACAGGATGAACGGGATAAATAGGATGCATTCATCCTGAGAATCCTGTGATCCTGTCCGACTATCTGTGTCCTCTGCGGTCAATATCTAAGCCAGGAGAAGAGACGTGCAAATCTTCTTTCTCGGAACACCCGAAGGCGCAGCGTTCACCTTGCAGGCACTTCTCCGCGAGGGATTTGAGATCGTGGGCGTGCTGACTCGCCCGGATGCCCCGAAGGGGCGCTCCCTTCACCTCAGCGCATCGCCTGTGAAGGATGCGGCTCTCGAGGCGAATCTTCCCGTGTATCAGTTCGAGAAAGCCTCCAGCCCGAAATCCATCGAGGCAGTCCGGTCGCTCGAGCCGGACGTTATCGCTGTTGTGGCCTTCGGGCAGATTCTCTCGGAAGAGCTTCTGCGAATCCCGAAACGGGCGATTATCAACGTGCATTACTCGCTCCTTCCGAGGTATCGCGGGGCGGCGCCGGTGCACTGGGCGATTGTGAACGGGGAGAAGGAAACGGGAGTGACAGTCCAGCATCTCGCGAAGAAGCTGGATTCGGGCGACATAATTCTTCAGGAGAAGGTCGCTATCTCGCCGGACGATACGGCGGGAACGCTGTCGGAGAAGCTCACGGAGGTCGGCGCCGCGCTACTCGTCAAGGCGCTGCGGCAACTGGAGGCGGGCACGGCCCCGAGAATCCCCCAGGATGAATCGCAGGCGACGTATGCCAGGAAGTTGACAAAGGAAGATGGCAAGATAGATTGGAGCCTGTCAGCCGCGCAAGTCGTCAACCGTGTCCGCGGAATGAATCCCTGGCCCGGGGCGTACACATTCTTTCCCGAAAAAGAGCACCGCAGGATGCTCAAGCTCCTTACAGTCAAGGCCATCCTTGAAAGGGCTGGCTCGCCCGGGCAGGTTCTTATCACTAAGGATAGACTGGTCGTGACGGCAGGGGACGGGTCGGTTGAGTTGCTCGACGTCCAGCCCGAAGGCAAACGGCAGATGCCGGCAGAAGAGTTCCTGCGCGGTCACCCCATCGCCGAAGGCACAATTCTCGGATAGGTATCCCCCCTCATGGCAAACGGCGAACACAAGAAACGGCAAGCTCGTCTCTCGATTGGCATTCTAACGGTCGCCGTTGTCGTGTGCTTTTTCAGTTCGCTCCTGGTCGGCGAAAAGACGGAAGAATTTGCGAGGAAGGGATTGTTTGGCAGGGTAGGAGAAACCTGCCGGATTGTCCTTCGCCACGTCCCGCTCGCCGGCAAGCTCATCGCGCGGCAGCCGTTCTGCATCGTCGTCCTGCCGGACACCCAGTTTTACTCAGAGAAGTACCCCGATATTTTCGTCGCCCAGACCGAGTGGATCAAAGAGAACGAAAAGAAGATGAACATCTCCTTCGTTGTCCACGAAGGCGACCTCACGAATGACAACTCGGAAGAGCAGTGGCGCAATGCGGAAAGGGCGATGAGCGTTCTCGACAGTGTTGTTCCGTATTGCGTGGCGATCGGCAATCACGACATGGAGCGTGGCGACAGCGAAGGGAGTAGAGACACCCGTCTGTTCAACAAGTTCTTTGGCGTTTCGCGTTTCAAGAACATGCCCTCATACGGCGGGCATTTTGGCGAAAGCAACGACAATTCCTACCACTCCTTCGCAGCCAGCGGGATGAAGTTCCTAATCCTTTGCCTGGAGTTCGGACCGAGCGACGAGGTTCTCGAATGGGCAAACGAGGTGGTCTCACGGCACAAGGATCACCGGGTGATTGTCGTGACGCACTGTTACATGTACCTCCATGACACACGCGTCGGCAGGGGAAACATCTGGGGTCCCCGCCTATCTGGTTTCCCGGGAAATGCGGGCGAGGAGATGTGGGAGAAGTTTGTGAGGAAGCACAAGAACATATTCCTCGTGCTGAGCGGACACATTCCCATTGTCGGTGTCGGGAGATTGACCAGCACAGGCAACCATGGAAACCGCGTACACCAGCTTCTGGCGAATTATCAGATGAAGGAGAACGGGGGAAACGGGTGGCTGCGTATCATGAAGTTTGTCCCGGAGGCAAACGAAATCCGTGTGACGACTTATTCCCCGGTGCTGAAGCAGTACGCTGCGGATAGGGAGAACGAGTTCGCGCTGGAATATCCGATGCACGACGAGACGATGGAACAGATCATCTGGGCTATCCGCGTGCCGCGGTTGATTCTCGCGCTTCTCGTCGGGGCGTCGCTCGCTGCGGCAGGGGCCGTGATGCAGTGCTTCTTCCAGAACCCGATGGCTTCGCCGTACATCGTGGGCGTTTCGTCGGGAGCGGCGCTGGGGGCGACGATCGCTTTCGCGTTTGACATCAACGCGCGACTCGGAGGTCAAGCGGGCGGTTTCGTGGGCTTTCTTGCGGACCAACCGGTCGCGCTACTTGCGTTTGCGGGCGGTCTCGGCGTGACGTTCATCGTCTATCTGCTATCGAGAAGGGGCGGGAGGATTCACCTGCCGACACTCCTTCTGACAGGAATTGCCCTCGGGACGCTGGCCCTGGCTCTGGCGTGGTTTGTCCTTTTTCTCCGCAGACCGTACGACTACGAGGGCATCATCTTCTGGCTCATGGGGAGTTTCAACGGGAAAGGGTGGGCGAGGGTCGCGATGGTCTTTCCCTACGTCGTCATCGGAATCGCTTTTATCTCGATTTTCGCCAGGGACCTCAACGTGATGCTGCTCGGTGAAGAGACCGCGCAGCACCTCGGCGTGCACGTGGAACGAGTCAAGTTGCTTCTGCTCATCGCTTCGACGGTCTTGGCGGCGGCATGTGTTGCAGCAGTGGGAGTGATCGGCTTTGTGGGACTCGTTGTGCCGCACCTCATGCGGCTGCTCGTCGGGCCGGATCACCGAAGGCTCATCCCCGCGTGCCTGTTAGGCGGCGGACTCCTTCTCATCCTCGCCGACGACGCCGCGAGAATCCTGTTCCGCGAAATGATCCCCATCGGCGTCATCACCTCGATGCTCGGCTGCCCCTTCTTCCTCTACCTCCTCACCCGTAAAGAAAAACGCTTTTTCTGACGTGTGCGGTGAGGTGCCCACGGCGCCGCGCGCTACCAGTCAGCGACTTTGCGCCTCAGGGGCTCCACCTCTTTCGGGTCCTCACGGGAACCAACGAAGATGAATAGAAATGGGTTGGGCCCGAAATTGCAGTGCCCCCACTCCAAATCCTCGACGGTCGCTACGTCGTCCCACCAGGCAGTCATAGGGTCCCCGTCCCCCAGCTGGTCTTGCCGGTTGGCTTCGAGGCTGAGTCTGTCCACTTGGTCATGCCAGTACTCGGCCCTTTTGCCGAAGGTAATAACCCACTGATTGTCCTTTTGAAGGATCTCACGAATACATTGCTCAACCTCCTCGTCGCCAGCAGAGGCATGGATGAAAACCCCGCAGTCGAACTGCGCATCCGGCCACGGGAATTCCGATAGGCATCCGGGGGAATAGTCCACCCAGTAGTAATCCTTGCCATACTTGTCTTGAGCGAGATGATTCATAACTCAAACATCAGATGCATGGTGCGTTGAGCTGGGTCGTTGCGGATACTGCTCAACGGCACAGATTCTCACCGTTGTCGTGCAGGAACGTTTGTTTGGCCTTAAGCATCTCGTTGAGAAACAACCGAACATCTGGTTTGGACATGGACCAAGTCCTCACGGATAGATTTCCAGACAAACGGCTTGCGAATGACTGCGCCCTCAAGATTCACCCGGCGATAGCGTCTTCCACAACTCGGCAAATGGCCCGTCCTCTACCCGTTTGTGGAAGTAGGCGACCAATTCCCCCGGGGTCATGCCCTTCGTCTCTTCGTAGATGATTTCTTGGGCGCGTCGTCTCATTTCCACGCAATCGAACGTCTTAGTCCTCGGCTTCATCGGTTCCCTCCAAAGCATGCACGACGTCGCCGACCTGTCCGTTTTGTCCCGAGGCATCGCCGCCCGTTCTACGCCAGCGGCAAGTCGGAATCGCTTTTCGTGAATGTGTCGTGGAAATCCACGATTTGCTGAATCCCACGGTCTATAGCTGGGTTGCCAATCGAGCATAGCAGGCGACACGCGGCAAAATTCTCAGCAGTGGTTGAGTACTCGCGCTCCCACTTCTCAAACGCGGATTTCTCCCTGTCGCTTTGATAGGGATATCGAATGGTGTTGGCCCGGAAGCCACAGCGCCACGGCTTCGGGGTCAACCGCGCCCGGAAACATTTTTGGACCGTGCAGAGCCGGGTGTAGAGGGGGTCGCTGCCGAGAGATTGGAGAATTTCAACCGTTGTCGGCGATCCGGGGTCCATCGCTTTGTGTGTCGCCAGGCATCTCAATCCGGCGAAGGTGCGGTACACTCGCATACCCCAGCCCGCATTTGTCTGGCAGAACCGTTCCAACCGCGCCAGGATTTGCTCTTCTTGAGGGTCGCCCCTCGGCGCCTCGGGGACCTTGCCGAGGATTCTCTTGAACAGATACCCCAGTCCTCCGCGTACCGTCGCCTTGGGCAAATCAATGTCAATGAACATTGCGTCTGCTGCATTCAGCACTTTACAGCCGTAAGAATTTCTCGTGACGATGGCCGCCTGGTTTCCTTGGGAATCCTTGTGCTCGTCGAGGATTTCCTCTCTCAGGGGCCGTGCGCCGTAAGCATATCTGTCGAGGCGCTCGCCTTTCACAAGCCTTTGTAGAATATGTTTCGCAGCGTCAAGGGCGCTCGCGGTCGCTTCCTCAATGCTCGTTTCCGACCACCTCCAACAGGAAAAAACAACCTTCTTTCCTCGGCGGTCAACGCCTTCCGCTGTGCCTTTCGCCCAATGATGTGGGATTCTCATGAAATGCCTCCTGACTGTCCGTTGCGAGAAGCTGCGACCGCCGTGGTACTTGACCCGATACGCCCGGATTCAACGGTACGTACGCCGTCTCGACAGTCTCGGGCAGAGGACGTTCGGACAAGGAAATACTCAACTCGATGAGCGTTGGGCAATCTCAAGAATTCTTTGAAGTCGGGCCGTACATGCGTCATGGCCGTAGTTCATCCGCCGTAAGATTTCTACAGCTTGTAGCCGTTCGTGAGGCGTCTTGGAGAGCCAGTACTCTTTCTCGCCGGAAGGGCCGGACAACGGCGTCACCGTGAAAACCGTTCTGTTAACTTTCAGGAAATCGTCCGGGTTCATTCTTCGTTCTTTGCACCGAGCGGGCCGCGTGCGATAAGCACTATAACGAGAACTGCTCTGATGTCCGCACTGGCAAGTGCCTAAGATATGAACTATATGTAGCGTGTTCTTCGCGTTTCCGCAAGCGCAGTTCTCGCTCTCCGCGCCTTTGAATGCCTCGGGGGCGGCTTCTCTCCTTCGCCTTATCCCTGCTTATCGAGAGGGGATGAACCTTCTGCGCGGGAGGAACGAAGGAAGGAGGCGCCAACAGCGCCCATAAGAGCCACGCCTCCGGCGAGGAACAATGGCGGCAGAAGGGAGTCGGCGGCGTCAGCAATGGCGCCGGCGACCGTGGGGCCGAGGGCTTGTCCGATTCCGAAGAAAAGGGTGATGAAGCCGAGCGCCGCAGGGGCCAACCTCGATCCGAGCATATCGCCACAGAGCGCCGCCATAATTGCCGGGATGCTCCATGCCGACAAGCCGAAAAGAATCGCCGAGAGCGTGAAACCGGTCGGAGCCGGCCACAGCGCGAACAAGCTGAACGCGACGGTGTGGATGAGATAGACAATGATCAAGGCGCCTTTCCGGCCGATCTTGTCCGAAACGGTCCCCCAAATCAATCCGCACAGGAGACTCACCCATCCCATCGTCATCAACAAGCCGCCCGCCGCTTCTTTCGTATAACCTCCCTCCGCGACCAGGCACTTCGTGAAAAACGTCATATAGATAATGTAGGAAAAGCCGAAGGCGACGTAAACGAGTCCCACGTGCCACACGGGGGCGGAACGATACACGGTTCCCCACTGGAGCGCTTTTGCCCGCGGCGATGGCGTAGCATTCACGACATCAAGACCCAGAGGTTGCAGCCCCACTTCAGAAGGGTGGTTTCGCAACAACAAGAGAGCCCCCACGGCCAGCAAGAGCGCCACGCTTCCATAGATGAACCAGCAGATACGCCAACCGTTTTCAGGGTGAGCTGACAGAATTCGCGGGACAAGCGGCCCGACGAAGATGAGGCCTAACGACGAGCCTGCCACGGCGATGCCTGCCGCTAAGCCCCGTCGCTTTGGTGCAAACCACGCGGCGAGGAGCGCCATGACCGGAACGTTGCTGGCGCCGCTGCCAACTCCCGTCAACGCGCGCCAGACCGCAGCAGAAACAAATCCGTTCGCCAGGCCCGTCAGAAACATTCCCACGGCAGCCAGCGCAAGACCCGCGGCAATCACGACCCGCGGTCCGAAGCGCGCCGCCATCGCTCCGCCAATCACGGACAGCGTCAGGTAGCCAACAAGATTTGCCGTCGCCAGCCCCCCTGCCTGGGTATTGTCCATATCGAGGGCATCCTGCATTGCAGGGAGCACCACCGTGTAGCCGAAGCGCGCCAGACCGAGGGACCCGAAGACCACCAGCGTCGCCATGAAAAGCACGACCCAAGCATAATGAAACCGGCGAGTGCGAGGAGTTGTCATAGTCTCCATTCGGGTATCTCTATCTCGGTATCGGGCGACGGGTTTTCACATCCAACGAATCGGGTCTCAAGGCCTCTTCTCGGAGGACTCCGTCCCCGTGTCAGGACATTCTGCCGAAACCTCAGCTTTCAAGTTCTGGGGCGATTTCGCCTCTAAATACATCTTCTGCATGATATGCACATCCAGCCAGCAGCCGAACTTGTAGCCAACCTCCCTCATGACACCGACGTGACGAAAGCCGAACCTTTCCGCCAGATGGAGGCTCGCAACGTTCTCCTCCGCGATCCTGAGAATCGCCGTGTGCAGACCCAGGCGCCGTGCCTCTGCATCAATGGCCTCCATCAGCTTGCGTCCGATGCCTTTCCCGCGGAAGCCTTCCTTTATGTAAAGCGAGATTTCCGCGGTGCCTGAGTAAGCGCAGCGGTCCGACCATTTGCTCAGGCACACCCACCCTACCACTGAACCGTCCAGCTCGGCAACCAGGATCGGATGCCGGCCATCATGTGCTCTGAACCATTCGAGCTGCTGGGCTTCGTTCTTCGGCTCCGTATCGAACGTCGCCGTCGTGGTCCGAATGGCTTCGTTGTAGATTTCAGTGATTGCCGGAAGATCCGACAACCGCGCCGGACGAATTTTCATATATCTCAACCCACGCACGTCTCATCCAATGTCTCTTGTCACCGCGTTACATCCTTACTCCAAAGGAGGATGTCAGAATCAAGGCGAGCACGGCTGTTCCACGATCCCCGCCGGAGTGGAGGTCTCGACCGAATTATCGTCTTTGAGGAATCTCCTGATGAGCAAAAAGAGCTCCCTCGGCGACTCGATAAACATGAAGTGGCCGGCTTTCCTCAGAACCACGAGCTTAGACTGCGGGATACTCTTGTGAGTCCTCCAAGGCGCCTCGAAGGGAAGAGCATCGGACTCACCATGAACAATTAGAGTGGGACATCGGATGGCGGACAATTTGTCGTGGATGTCGTAGCTGCCGAAGTCCTTCATTAACAGTGCGTGCACCACGTGCTGATTCTTAGCCGTATTTTTGCCGAAAGATAAATCCATCCGGTCTGCGAGAGATGGATCGTGGAAAAGCGGTTTCACAGCAATCCGATAGTACTTTTGAACAGCCTCGACTTCCCTTTTTCTGAACGCTTCTGACTGCTCGATTTGCTGCATGGCGAGGCCGTCCTCCGGCGAAGTCCTCTTCTGCATGTTTTCGAGATACTGGCCGAAAACCGCCAAGCTTGCCGAGGGAGAAAGCAGAATCAGCGTCTTCAGATTCTGTGGATACCGGATGCCATAGAACATCGCCAGCGCTGCTCCCCACGAATGGCCGATGAGGTTCATCTTCCCGAGATTCAGCCTGTTCCTCAACCCCTCCAGATCCTCAACGAAGTTGCCCACTGTTATGGATGTGGTGTCCGTGGCCCCCGTGGAATTGCCCGTCGCGCGTTGATCGTAGAAGACAATCCGGTATTCATCGGCAAGCTCACCGAAGGGCAGCATGTGGTTGTGGTCGAAACCGGGCCCGCCGTGCAAAATCACCACAGGTTCTCCCTCGCCCATGATCTTGTAGTAGAGCTGAACACCGTTTACGTTGACGTTCCCTTCCTCGATCTTCACTGCCTCCGACATGTTGGACCTCGCCAATAGTATAACTGGAATGAACCATACAACTTTCGCGTTCATCGCCTGACACCCAGAGAATATCGTTCCCTTCGCATAAAAGCCTCAGCTTGACGTGCCATCGTGTCCACGCCACGCATTGCTCGCTGGTCGGACACAGTTCTGTCTCCTGCTCCGCCACCGGAAAAGGGAGAAGCCCACTATTGCCGTAACTACTATCGCCAGTGTGATTGACACCTAAGGAGTCGTAGAGTCCCTCACCCATCCGTATTCAACAGAAACGCTTCGCAGGATCTCTTCCCAGAGGGCTTCACCGTTGTCGCCGTTAGTCATGATGACAACGCCTTGACCTCTTTCGGGGTAGCCTACAAGGACACACCGATATCCTTCGTTAGCCCCGGTGTGCATAAAATGGAACAGATCACGCCCGTCGTCTATCACGGCGAGCCCAAGTCCGTAGTTGCCAATCTGGGGAGTGAGCATCTCATCCACCGGACGTTTTGGTAGAACTGTCCCAGATTCTCCCGTGCGCGTCCGCATGATCTCGATCGCAAACCGTGCCAGGTCAGACGGCGTAGTCCAGAGACTCGCTGCGGCCATCTCCGGATGCGTATGCCATTTCCCGACGATAGGCCGACCGTTGCGGCGATGTCCTGCGGCTGCTCTCTCCGCAAGGTTTTCAGGGAGCCTCATTTCAAACGTGCTGGAGGTCATGCCGAGGGGGCCAAGAACGGTTTCCTGCATAATTTCGGGGAATCGTTTTTTGAGGACATCCATCACAAGCTGCTGGACGATGAGAAAGCCGCCCCCTGAATAGCGGTATTTCGTTCCCGGAACGATGTCCACACGGATGGGAGCCGAATTGGCCGGCGGTCTGCCGTCCAAGATTTGTAAAAAACTCGGAATTTTCTCCCCTTGAGCATAGCCCCTGAACCCATGGACAGTCACCCCCGCGCTATGGCTCAACAGACGCCGAAGCGTCACCTTCTCCTCAGTCGTGAACTTGTTCTCAGGGACTTTCCAGGAAGCCAGCTTATCATTAACGCTTTCGTCCAGTTCAAGGCGCCCCGCCTCCACGAGACGTAAAACTGCCGCGGCAACCACGGGCTTACTCACAGAAGCGGCTTGAAACAGAGTATCGGGCGTCACAGGCCGATCCTTCCGCGCTTCCATGATCCCATAGCCTTTGGCCCATTCGACCTTGAAGTCATTGATGAGAGCGATGCTGACCCCCGGCACATTGTAGTGCTTCATGCGGTCAGCGAGCTTCATCCGCTTCTGCAACGGATCATTGTTCTTCTTGAGCAGTCCGTCCTCAACGCTTCGGATTCTTTGCTCGATGTCCAAGGCTGCGCCCGGAGCACAGCTCATGATGGACAAAGAGAGAATCACAGCGCAAGGAACAAGCCTGGGTCTCATCGTTCCTCCACAAGTTAGAGTCATACCGCACCAAGGGTCCACGAGTTGTCCATACGGAGTAGAATGTGACCTCTGTCGCCGTTCCAGTATAACGGGATACCGCGGGCGCCCCAAGCCCCGAAAAGAGAAATTTGCCCGACCTATTGGGAAAAGAGTCTGGAAGCTTCGCCTGATTCTGCCTCCGTCTCAAACGACCTGGTCCCCTTCACGCGCCGAATATTCTCTGCCTGAATATGAAGAAAACTGCCCCTAAGATGCACAAACCCGCCCACAGGTAATCAAGGCGGATTTGCTCCTTCATATAAAGGGCTGAGAAAGGCACAAAGACCGTCAATGTCACGATCTCTTGGAGGATTTTGAGCTGGCCGACGTTCATCGCCTGGTACCCGATGCGGTTCGCTGGAACCTGAATCATGTACTCAAAAAATGCGATGCCCCAACTGACCATCGCGGCGATGATCCAGGGCTTATGTGAGAGGTTCTTGAGGTGACCATACCAGGCGAAGGTCATGAAAACGTTGCTGCAACATAGAAGTAGCGCCGTGGTGAAAACCGTCCTCATAGCTCATCCCCATCCATTCTGTGCAAGAGTGTGGCTTGTTTGCGGTGCGTTCCCAGAGAAGTTTCTTTCTGCCAGTCCCGCCGTACGCCCCCAACCTAAGCGTCGCCGCACAATCGCACGAGGTCAGGAGCATCGCGGTCAAGGCGGCTTTGTTAGAACTCTCAAGCGATTTGACTTGAGGTCACCGGACCAGACGGGATTCCAAAACCTCGGCGGGAGCGTGCACGTCCTCGGCTTTCAATAGGGACAGGATACAAAAGCGTCTCACCTGAGGGCTGTTCCTCGGGACACGCCCAGGGGATGTCCGACTTCTATCGGCTGCGGTTTGCTCTATGTGATAACTCTACCCTGTTTCGACTACAAAACTGCCCAGGTCGTTGCATGCTAAGGAAAATCGTGCCCTGGATTCAGGGCACGCTTCTCGCGCCATCCGCGCCGGGGGAAACCCCGCGTAGCCGGGACCTCCCTCCGAAACTCATCATCAATTATCGCGCACGAATGGGGCACAAGTCAAGTCCTTCGGCTCGGCGCCGCCATCGCCTGTTAGCCCCGCCTCCGCGCCCTGGCCAAGTCTCACGAGAGCAAGCGCGGCAAAACGGTGACCTCGCGATTTCCTGTCGCCGAATCATGGCCTCCGCGCGCAATGACATCCTCGTGGGAGAAATTGGACTGTTACATTATGGAGGTATCAGCATAGGTCCGTTGTCTATCGGCTACCGTCTCTCCGTATCCCCTGTCCGCCGGTGGTCTTTTTGTGGGGCGCCAATCCGAGGGCCTTTCACCGAAACTTAAGCGCGCTCTTGATTTCGCCTGAGATCAATCCCCAGTTTCTCCAGCGAGCCGTCAACGGAAGTAAAGGACTGGTTCAGTCGCTTCTCACACTCCGCAAGCTCCCACGTCGCCGCCTCCAGGATCTCTCGGGTGAGAGCGAGGGCTTCCGTGAGCTTCTGTTTCACTTCACTCCACCCCTTGACGAGATCAGGGCATGACAGCTTTTCCACGTTTTCTCCCCTCCATTTTGAGCCGCACCGCAAGAAATATAATACCATAGAACTGGACAAATGACCAGCAAAAACTGTGACGGAGCAGCGGGAGAAAGAGAGGCCGGAACACGGATGGTGTGTTCCGGCCAGGATGTTCGCCAACGGCGTCAGGCTTCAGTACCCGTAGTCGCCTTTCACGCCGGTGTTTTCTGGCTTTGCGTCGAGGTTGATCATCGCTTTCGCCTCCTCCGCCATCCAGGTGAACTTGTGCCACCACGGCTTGCTGACAATTGTGGCTAATCCCTTGATCTGGGCGATCCGAGGCAGGGCGATCCGCTTGAAAGATTCCTCCAGAGAATCCCAGTCCTTCGTTTCCGGGGCCACGAAGGCTTCCTTGAAGTAGGCTCGTCCGCACATGGGGCCGGTGACGATGTCCGCGACAATGCCGTACTGCGCGGAGTATTGCTCGAAGTCCACTGCCGCACTTAGAAGGAGCATCGGCCGGTCCACCACGCTATCCATCTCCACGGCGCACTCGCGAATCACATCCGGGCTGCTAACCCGAACAACATCGCCGTTGTCGGAGGTCCACAGAACCGGCACCTGTGTTTTGTAAAAGTGCCCGTAGGGGCTGAAATCCTCCGCAATCCTCACCAACGCATCCGGAAGCTTCTTGGCCATGTCGGACTTAGACTCGCCCGGAAGCTGGAAGAGGAGCGTTTCATTGAACAGCGGCTTGCCGACGCGGCAGCACTTCTCGAAAACATCCTCGATCCACTCCAGGTTTTTCTTCCAGCTATCCTTATGGTTGGGATTAAGTTTCACCAGCGTCTTAAAGGCATCCACCTCGTCAGCGCATTCCTCCGGAGTGATGGAAAGTTGCGCGAGCTGGCCTCTGCCCCCGTCCACCGAAACGGTGTTGGTGTCCTCAAGCCGTCCGATCAAAAGGACGTCCTCGCCCAAAAGCTCGCGAAAGCCCGGGCTGCGGAACGCGAGGCTGTTGAAAAGGGCTGCCGTGGCATTGCCCTGAAGCCCTCTCGCGAACCGGCGACAGATTTCGGCCACGTCTTCATCAGTAGCCCTCTTCTCCACGCCGGTGTGCTTGAAGAACGCCGCCGCAAGTTTCAGATACGAATTGTGCTGGTCGGAAGCGAATACATCGAGAGTGCCCGATGGCGCCGCCTTCGCCAGAATTCGGAAAATGGACTCCTCAACCTCAACGCCATCGGCAAACTTGGCCCAAGCTGCCATAAATGTTCTCCTCTTCAATCGGTTTCTTGTTGATTTCTCGCAAAGCGTATTGCGTGGGTGACAAGCTCGTGGTCTCGGCAAATCCTGAGATTTCGCCGCATGACGTATGCTGGTTTCTTGCCCAGAGGACACCGAGCGTGGTACGTGTTTAGCAGCTTCCTGCCCTCACGTCAACATCCTTTTTGCGCTTTGCGCCGCAGCAGGATGCCTTCCACCCCGAAATACCCCTACGATAGCGAATAGCAATCTTCTCCTGTGCCCTACGATTTGTTTGCCTTGCTCGATGGCTTGGCGATGGGCCACAGCACTCCGCTGCACCGCTCCCCCCATTCGCTGTCAAGCCTCGCCAGCTCCTTCACCTTGTTCGGCAGTTATTCCGAGCGCGTCAGGAGCAATTTTGCGAGCCGCTCGACATGTTTGGAGCTGTGGTCGGCGATGTCCTCGTTCTCCAGCGGGTCACTCACCAGGTCGTACAGAACCGGCCTCTTGCCCTCAGTCTGGACGAGCTTGTATCGCCCGTCGAAGACCATCCGCCAGTCGTTGAGCCCCGAAAAAACATATTCGCGGTGAGCTTTCGTTTCTCCTGCCAATAGGGATTTGAGTGACCTGCTGTCCATCTCCGCCGGTACCGGAATCCTGGGAAAATCCAGGAATGTCGCCGTGAGGTCCATTGTACTGACAAGACCGTCGCTCACAACGCCTCCCGCGACGTCCGTGCCCCACACCACCAGCGGCACGCACACCGAAGGCTGATAGGGCACACCCTTCGCCCAGCGATTGTGGTCGCCGAGCATCTCGCCGTGGTCGCTGCTGTAAACGATAAGCGTGTTGTCGAGCCCTCCGCGTTTCTCGACCTCCTGAATGTAAATGCCCAGCCAACGGTCAATATTCTCCACCATCGCCGAGTAGTTCTGCCGGATTTTGACGTGCGCGTCAGCATCGAATTGTTTGGAGTCATTCGGCTGCGGAAAGTCAATGCCCTGCCAGCGCTTGTGCATCCGTTCGGTGACATCCATCGGGTTGTGCGGCCCGACGAAATTCACCATCAGAAACCACGGTTTGTCCTTCGGGAATTTCCGCAGCAACTGCACACCGTTATTGCCAACCCAGTTGTCGCAGTACGCATCTTCGGGCAGCGGAGTCGGGAACGTGGCAGCATAGCTTCGCCGTTTGGCGTAGTCGGCTACATGAACTTCCGCCAGTCCGTGGCGGTGAAGATACACCATATAGGGGTCTTTCGGACTTTCCGCCCCGCTTCGAATCGCATCCCATTTCCCCGCGTTGTCTATCCCCTCGGAAAAGCCCCATTCCTTGAGCAGACGAGAACCGTCCAGCCCCCAGTCCCGAGTTTTCTTGTGCAGGTCGAATTTGCCGACGCCCGCGACATGGTATCCGGAGTCGCGGAGCATCTTGTAGAAGGTTGGTTGGTCAAGCGGGTAATCGTAACCATTGTTCTTGACACCGCAGCGGTCGTACTCCTTGCCCGAAGCGAGGCATGCGCGAGATGGTGCGCATAGCGGCGACGGACAGAACGCCCGGGTGAAGCGCGCGCCCTCCTTCGCCAATCGGTCCAGATTCGGCGTCCGCACAGGTAAGTTCCGGTTCGTGCCGAGCCAGTCAAAACGATGCTGGTCCGGGAAAAAGAACAAGATGTTGGGTGGCCGGCGTCCGGGAGAGAGCCCCATCGCCTTTCCCGCCCGGACAACACGAGCCGAGACGGAAAACGCCGCCGCGGCTCCCACGGTTTTCAGGAATTCGCGTCTTGTCTGCGTTCTCATTTCTCGCTTCACCGCTTGTTCGCGCCGTCGCGTGCAGGCGCCTTTCTTCAGGAGACTCTATTCGCAGTGGCGCGGAAGTCAAGACGTTTTTCAACAACTGTGCCATGCCTCCTTGGCGTGTGATTGCCAGAATTCTCCCTACTTCCACGGAGCTGCTATAGTTCAAAAACACTGGAGAATGCGCGTTGTAGGCCCCCTGCTATGAAAAGAGTTTGACATGATAGTGCAGAATAGTTATTGTGTGACATAACTTGTCGCCTCAGATGAAACATCCATGAAAGGAGAAATGCACGTGGCAAAGGCACAAAAAAGCATCAGCGAACTGGAGCAGCTTCTCGAATCGCAGAAGAAACGACTGGCAACACTTCAAAAGAGAAAAGACCAGCTTGCCTCGCAGTTGACGAAAGTTGATGGAGAAATTGCATCCCTCGTCGGTCAGGCAAAGGCGCCGACAGAAGCCCCTCGGCCGCGAAGAAGAGGCGGCAAAAGCCTTCGGGAGTTTATCCTGGAAACTCTCGGTCAAAGCGCAAAGCCCCTGAGCGCTCGGGAGCTCACCGAAGCCGTCCTCGCAGCCGGCTACCGCACCACCAGCAAGAACCCCACAGCCCTGGTCCGGCAGATAGTTTACAGAGACGAACGCATTGAGAAGAAAGAGGCGGGCAAGTTCGTCCTCGGGCAGAAGAGCTCTGCTCCCCGAGCCAACCCGAAGAAAAAGGCCTCAAAGGCAAAGTAAACGCCTCTGCATCTCATCGCACCCGCGGAGGAACGCGACATGAGCGATCTTTCCGCCCCTTACTGCAACCCTCGGGCAGGCGCGACGCGGCTGCGCATAACGCTTCTTTTTCTCGCCGTCAGTCTCGCCTCGCCCGTTGGGGGGCAGACGAATCAGTCCCGCGCCCGCGCTATCATGGGCGAGAATTTCCTCGGCCCGGAGGAGGTGGAAAAGCATTTCGGAGTCCGGTTCACGGAAGCCGAGCGGGAGCGAGTGCGCGACATACCGTACTCACAGGCGATCCTTCGACCATGCAAGGATTCGCATATTCTGTTCCTCGGGATCGAGCGGGATGATAGGGATAAGACCCTGACGATTTGTCGCCTGCGGGAAATGTTTCCCTCAAGCGGCCAGCCTTGTTTCCAGTCGTATCCGAAGGCGTCCGAGCGCGAGGAGGACTATCGCGACCGTCAAACGCCCCAGCTCCGCTGGTATCTCATCGCCCGCGACCTCCGCGAGGAAAGTCGGTCAAAGCCCTACTGGGAACAGAAGCTTCTCTTCAAAGAGAACGAATACCGTGAGCGCGCGGTCGTGTATGTTTACATGATGCTTCTAATGTTCAAGGCGCGAGGCGAGCGGTTGTTTGAAAAGGATGTAATGCTGACGGAGGACGTGGGGTCGGACGGCGCCCCCGTCGTCGCGGGTTACTTCGCCACGGAAGGCATCTATGTGAGTGATTGGTGGCTGCGTGAGAACAGCCATTTCGGCATCGCGCCGGCTTGCAAACCTGATTTCCCCTGAGTCGCTGTAGTGACGCACGTTTGTCATCTCAAAAGGAGTCTCTGCCATGAAACGAATGCCCGCCGCGATCTTTCTTGGTGTGCTGTGCTGCATGGCTGTAACACCCGCGTTCGGCGAGGCCGTAAAGGCCTACGAAAGCGAGGTGACCCTTCCGACCTACCCCTGGCAACCGGACATTAAGTACCCCTACTTCCCTGAGACGGACGGACGCGACATCTATCCCTACACAATGCAGGACGATCTGCGGCCCGACCGTGCGCCTCGCACTTACAAAACCGTCGTCCTCGAAAGCGACTTAGTGAATTTGACATTCATCCCGGAGCTTGGCGGGCGCATCTGGGAGGCGATTGACAAGGTCACGGGCAAACCGATCTTCTATGTGAATCACGTAGTCAAGCCGGGACTCATCGCCATGCGCGGGGCGTGGATTTCCGGCGGCGTCGAGTTCAATACCGGCCCGCAAGGGCACACGGTGACTGCCATCTCCCCGACGGATGTCCTCATTCTGCCGCCAGAGGATGATGGCTCGCGCTCCGTTGCTGTAGGGGATACCGACCGCATCTATCGTCTGCCCTGGACGGTTATCGTAACGCTGCGGCCCGGGCGGCGTTTCATCGAGCAGCAGGTCACCATCTACAATAAAAACGAGACGGTCTGCCCCTACTACTACTGGAACTGCACCGCCCAGCCCAACACGCCGGGCTTCCGGTTCGTGTATCCGATGACGCTTGGGACAGACCACGCAGGCACGACTTTCTTCAAGTGGCCAATCAACGAGGGTGTTGATCTCAGTTGGGGAAAGAGCTACCGAAATATGAGCTCCATTTTCGCGTACGAGTGCGATCAGGACTTCTTTGGCTCGTATGATGTGGACGACGATCGAGGCTGCGTCGCATTCGCGGACCATCGGCAATTGCCCGGAAAGAAAGCGTGGACGTGGGGCTGGGGCGGCGACGGCGGCGCCCATCAGCAGATGTTGACCGATGACGACGGGCCCTACAATGAAGTCCAGACCGGCCCCCTCCACACGCAGGCGGAGACGGGGCGTCTCGACCCCCACGAGAAAATAAGCTGGAGGGAATGGTGGTATCCCGTGCATGGGCTGGGCGGCCCCTTCACTTACGCGAACAAAGATATCTGTGCCCGAGCAGACGTTGCCAATGGACAACTCAACCTGAGGCTCATCGGAACGGGAACCTGGAACGACGCCACTGTTGCACTCAACGGCCAGGGCGCGGGGATCGAGTCACACAAAGCTGACATCTCTCCTCATGAGCCGGTCTCGTGGCGCCTCGAGGTTCGGGGAACTCCGCTCCTCGTGACGGTCACACATGGTGACGCCGAGCTTGCTTCTTTCACGATTCCTCTCGGCTTGCCGGAAAGGGAGCCCCCGAAGAAGGGAACGGCGGACCCCTCGCCGGAAGGGATTGCGAGCGAAGGATGGAAGCACCTCCTGTTGGGGCACAGGGACGCGGCCGTCGCTTCCTTCGAGAAGGCTCTGAAAGAAGACGCGGGATGCGTGGAGGCGCTGTTAGGCCTCGCGCACTATAAGCTCACAGCAGCGGCGCCGGAGGAAGCGGCAGACCTTGCCAGACGTGCTATTGAGGAGAATCCCTACGACGGGAGAGCGCATTACACGCTCGCCGTTGCCCTGCACCGTCTCGGGAAGGAAAACGAAGCAACAGAGAGCGCCTGGAAGGCTGCTCTGGACCCTGCGACGGCTGTGGCGGCTCGCGCGCTCGTCGCAAAAGCGCTGATGCAAGCGGCCGAGTTCGAGGAAGCCGTCGAGGTTCTCAGAGCAGATGGCCCCTGGACAAGCGACGCCGTCTGCCGGGACCGGCTTGCCATTGCTCTTCTCCAACGCGGACAGCGGGATGAAGCGGGACAGGTCGCCAAAGGAACGCTGAAACAAAATCCCCTCGATGCTCTGGGATGGTATGTCCTGGCCCGGCTTGACAGGGCGCCTGCCAGAAAAGTGCTGAGGCAGCTTTTGAGCCGCGATCCCGAATGCGTTCTCGAACTGGCATTCGAGCTCCTGGAACTCGGCCTGGGAGAGGACACGCTGAGGCTTTTGGAGAAGGCGGATGCCGATAGCTCACCTATGATCTGCTACACGGCCAATTACATCAGGTCGTTGACAGACCAATCTCCACTCGCCCAGCAGCCCAAAATGATGGATGGCGTCTTTCCCTCGCGATGGGAGGAACTCGATGTGCTGAAACAGGCGGTTGACTCTCGGCCCGACGATGCCCTCGCCAGAATGCTTCTCGGGGACCTCCGTTTCCATTTTCGACAGTACGCGGAAGCGAAAAAACTCTGGCAACAATCTGCGGACATCGCCCCATCCAATACTGTCCCGCTTCGTTCACTCGCCATGGCGGCGTGGAGACTCGATGGGGACACCGCCAAAGCGGAAGGTTATTTTCGCCAGGCGCTTTCTCGCGACCCGCAAGATGGGATAATCGGCCGGGACCTCGCGCGAGTGCTTCTGGCGCAAGCGAACGCAGACAAAGAATCGGCAGACAAAAAAACTCTCCGGGAGAAGGCGCGGGAAGTCCTGTTGAAAGTGCTTCCGCCGAACATGCATCGTGCGGACATCATCGAAATGACAGCTCAACTGCACAACCAGCTCGGTGAGCCGGAAAAGACCGCCGCCCTCCTCGACAGCATCTGGGTAACCTCCTGGGAGGGCGCCCAGGGACTCCACGACGAATTCCGCAAAGCCCATTTCGCCTTGGGAAAACAGCATTTCGAAGCAGGTCAATACGAGAAAGCCGTCGTCGAGTTTCGTCGCTCGCTCGAATATCCCGACAATCTCGGCATCGGCAAGAGAGAAGGCACGCGAGAAGCCGACCTCTATTACTGGCTTGGTATCTCATTGTCTCGCGCGGGAAAAGCCGACGAAGCCCGCGCTGCGTGGGAGAAGTCTGCCAGTGAAAAACCTTCCGGCAACGCGGAAATCGAGCGCTGCCGCAAACTCGCCGAGGAAGCGCTAAAGGAAAGTGCTGCGCCCGGCCCGACGGGAGGCGCCGACACAACAAGCCGATGAATCCTCCCTGCGAAAAGGAAATCGGAATGGACAAGATGATTGCTATGTGCGGCCTGGTTTGCACGGAATGCCCCCTTTTCATCGCGACACAGAACGACGATCAGGACGAAAAACGGAGACTTGCCGAGCGCTGGTCAACGGAGCAGTACCCCCTTGACCCGGAAGAGATGTTCTGCGACGGCTGCATCACGGCCGGTGGGAGGAAAATCAGCTTCTGCGAAGTGTGCGACGTGCGACGGTGTGGACTGGAAATGAAAGTGGAGAACTGTGCCTATTGCGACGCGTACCCCTGCACCAAGCTCGACAAGGTCTTCGCGATGGTGGGCCCCCAGGCCAAAACCATCCTCGACGAAATCCGAAAGGGTCTTTCCAGCTAAGCTTTGCGAGAAATCACTTAGCGCGCCTGTGATGAGGTACCCCGGCTTTCTCCAGACCAGTGGCGATGAAACGAGAGAGCAATCCCAGACAGCGGCTGCAACCTATCTCCCGCGGCGAACGCGCTGCCGGATGATCCCGGAGAGGGTGTTCTTCTTTCGGTAACGTGTGACGACTTCCTCAATTGGCGCGAAAAGCTGCCTTTCGAAAACCTCGCCCCACGAGGGAAAACCCTTCGCCCTTTCCAGGCAATTCGATTGGAGTTTCCCTCTCAGCTCCGCGCGGGTGAGCAACTCGGCAATCGCTCTCGCAGCTTCCGCCGGCTCCTGGTAGAGAATCCCCGTCACATTAGCCGACGCCGTCCGATAGTCGGCGACCACCCCTCTTGCCGCAAAGCAATCTTTTGCGACCTGTATCGCCCCGCACGCCAGTCCTTCACGATACACCTGTCCGTAAGTGTGGTAATCGCCTGCCACGACGGAAACATCGGCTCTCCCCATGATTTCTCCGACTCGCTGTTGGGGCAACGCCCCGTGAAACGTGACGTTCGAGCCCATGAGCGATTTCAGCCGCGCCTCAAGCCCGGGGCGTTCGTCTCCGTCACCGACGACATCCATAAAAACGCGACTCCTCACGTCTGGAGCGAGTCCCTCGATCATCGCGACAACGTCGCCAGGCCTGTTCTCCGCGAAAAGCCTCCCCGCGCACACAAGCCGGATTTGCTCCGGGGGTCCCTTTTCTCCCGGCTTGAAGAAATCCTTGTTCAGCCCTCTTGCCAGCTCCTTGACCGGGCTGGTAATTCCTTTCCTTCTGAGGTCGTCAAGGTTCCCCGGTGGGGCGAACAGCAAATCAACCGCACTAAGAAACTGTGTCTGCATGCCCGAGACAAATCTCGCCACAGGGAGAAGAATATGGCTCAGAACCTCCTCCGCCCGTCGAGAAAGTGGTTCCTCCAGAGGCTGCTTTGTGATCTCCCTGGCGAGTTTCTTATAGAGTGTCTCCATCCTGTGGAGGGTCGAGTCCGCCAGGTTCGTCGTGTAAATGCCGAACGTCGGCACGTCGACATTTCCTCTTCCTTCGGCGAAGGCGAGCTTGGCGTACGGCCCACAGTCTATGGAAACCGTGGCCCGGAACGGGCCAATCGCTCCGCTCTCGATGAGGTCTCTCACGATTCTGTGCGAGGGGGAAAAGGGCTGGACTTTGCGATACCGTTTCTGAAGGAGCATCCGCACCTTCGAGCGCTCGAGTATCTCCGCCTGCGTGAGTGCCAGACCGAGATCAATCGTCAACTCAATGGGCAGGTCGGTTGGACAATCCCCAAAATACAGCTCCACCGAGGGACGGAACTTCACCACGGTCAGATTGCCAGCTCGTACGATTTCATAAGGCCCCGGCAGTGGCTCGTGAGAAGGCTGTCCGAGGGTGACCGGCATGTCGCTCGCAGCGGCGTATTTCTTCAACTCATCGAGGAGACTCTTGACGCCGCTGAAGTGCCTCCTCCCTTGTTGCCGACACAGCTCCTCCGATTCCAGGGGCGTGTCCGCGAGAAACAGGACGCCAGGACGAGAAGTCTCAGGTCGTCTGTGCTCGATATGTGGCGCTATGGGAACACGCACCTTGACAGGCGCCAGCGACGGTTCCCTAACAACCTCAACGCTTGGCTCAGCGACCTCCTCCTCTTCTATCGGTGGAAGGTCATACTCCTCGCTCAGGATTCGGACCTGCTCGTCCTCGAGAGCGAACCGGCAGAACACCGGAAACGTCATGGCGAAGTGGCTCAGATAATCCACCAGCCCCCGCACGTATCCCGGAAGCTGCTCCATGCACAACCTCCTCAGCCCCGCTTTCAACTCGACTGGGATTTTCGTTTCCGCGAGGCCATGCACTCGCTTCTCGAATTCGGCGCGGGTGCCGTGCTTTCCTCCCGGGCGAATGTCGTTTCCCTCCCGCAGATTGGCGATAAACTCTTCTCGAGTTTCGCACAGCGGCGCGCTCGTGTAGGCGCTTGCGACAGACCTGTCATAGGCATCGCTCCCCCCGACGCGCACGAATCGCAGGCCCTTTTCTCGCTCCACGATGTCTAAGATTCGCTCGGTCACCTCCGCCAGCCGGCGGGTGATTTTCCCACTGCGAACCTCGACCCCGACCGGCAGCACCTTGTCTTTCCTTCCGTCAGGGATTAAATCCAAAAGATACTCGAACTGCTCTCTCGTGAATGCGATGCGGTTGAGCGAAATGAGAGGGTGAGCCAGATAGAAAAAGGCGTTTCCTTCGTCACACGCGCGCACCACCTTTCCGAGGTCGCTGTTGCAGCCCATGATGCGAGCGTACAGGTCCCGGTCCACGCCCACAATGTACAGGTGAACCCTCCGTCTCCTTTTCAGAAACGGATCGTGGTAGAACACATTGTGCTCGAAGGCGGGAATGATGCGCGAGGCAAAAGGAAGGACTTGTTCCGGCGCCTTGTGTTCGTGAATCTCGTTCAGGAGGTCCCAGGCGCCGCGCGGCGTGAGGAGATCGCCGATTGGCAGGAACACGTTTCCTCCGCGTTCGCTTTCGGCAATTGCAGAAAGCCGTCTCGCGGCGGTGAGCGCTACCTCGACGGGCGAAAGAGGAGGGTTGGCGCGAACGAGAATCCCACCGTAGGGGGTCAGCTCGCCGCTGACCTCCTCAGAGTAGCTCGTGTGAGGATGAAGGTCGAAGTAACTTCTTCGTTCCTTGCCAGCCATTCCTGCCAAGTCCCAAGAATAAGACCGCGACGTCTGCCTCCCACCTTTCAAGTGTGTCGCCGGAACCGCCGCCGCACCCGCTCCCGCGACAACCTCTCGGGCGGGGGACCGTCCTCTACGCTCGCGGTGGTTTGGTCAGTTCCGCGTGTCCGTGAACTGCCGAAGGGCCCCCGGAACCGGCACGTTCCCTCGTGTCAGCGAAACCGACCTGTTCTCTCACGGGCCGCATTCTCTTTGCGAAGAGGAATGAGCCCAAAAGACAGCAAACTCCCCCTACCAGAACAGTCCCGCGAGCACCTATCTTACCGCTCAGAGCCCCTACGAGCAAACTGCCGAATGGACCCGCGCCAACGAATGCCATCGTGAACAGCGACATCACCCTCCCTCGTTTAGAGTCATCCACCGTGGCCTGCAACGCCGTATTGCTCGACGCCACTTGCAGCATAACTCCGAAACCCGTGAACAGAAGGCACACAAGCGAAAACCATAGAACCGTGGATTGAGAAAATGCGATAAGCCCCAGGCCCAAAACGCCCGTAGCGACCGGGATGTTTCTCCCGACCCCACGCACGCTTTGCCGCGAAGCGAGATACATGGCGCCCACCAGGGCGCCGGCGCCCGACGCCGATGACAGGAACCCAAGCGTCCGCGGTCCCCCCTGAAGAACCTTTCTCGCAAAAACCGGCATCAGCACCTGATACGGTAACCCAACCAAACTCACCAACCCGACCAGAAGGATGACCGACCGGATAAACGGCATTCTGAACGCGTACGAAAAACCCTCCTTCAACTCCCGAAAAATATGGCCCCCCCGACGGGCCGGTTGATGAAGGGAAATTCTCATCGCCAGCAAGGCCGCGATCACCGCAAGGTAACTGATGCCGTTGAGGAGAAAGCAGACCCCTTCCCCGACGGTCGCCACCAATACCCCGGCGATAGCGGGGCCCACAAGGCGCGCCCCATTGACCATCGAGGAGTTGAGCGCGATGGCATTTCCCAGGTCCTCCCTGTTCTCGATCATCTCTATCACGAACGACTGCCGCGCCGGCATATCAAAAGCATTTACAAACCCTAAGAACATGCTTAACAATATGATTTGCGAGACCGTGACGTTGCTCGTCATCACCAGAATCGCCAACGCCATGGCCTGAAGCAGAGCCAGAGTCTGTGTGACAATCAGAATGCGATGCCGATTCCATCTATCGGCAACAACTCCCGCTATGGGGGCGAAGACAAAAATGGGAATTTGGGCTGCAAATCCAACAAGCCCCAAGGATAGCGCCGAATTCGTCAGACGATAGACTAACCAGCCCGTGGCGACACTCTGCATCCACGTGCCAGTGAGGGAAATCGTTTGACCGCCGAAGAACAGGCGGTAATTCCTGTGTTGCAACGCACGAAACATGAATCTCAGGTTCGTTCCGATGTCAGACATGGCTCATTCGATTTTCTTGTAAGGACTGCCCTCTTCTTGGGGCTCCAACCGGCCGAGGTTTCTTGGAACGCCCATTTGTAGCCCAGAAGCCCGCGCTCGGCAAGCCATAAATCGGATGGACACTCTTTCAATGGCGCTGCCATGAACCGGCAAAAGCTTTTCCGTTACATGTACAACGTAATCCATTCGCCCGTCGCGCAGGCGACCGTTCCCGTTGCCCACGACTTGCTGCGCCTTGCAAGAGAGTTTATCAAGGGCGGCTTGCCGGGGCAGGTCATTGTGCAGGTGACAACCGCTTGCGAAGCCGCCTGCCAGCAGTGTGCTTATGGCCGCCCCGGAGCCGTTAAGAAAACGCTGCCGGAGCAGAAGGTCTTTGAGATCATAGATACCGCCGCCGCTAACGATTTCCAGGCAATCTCCTTTACCGGAGGCGAGCCTTTCCTCCTTTACCGGAGGCTCCTTCGCTATATCCAGCACGCGGGCAAAGCGGACATCAAGTTCATCCGCACAGGGACGAATGCCGGTTTTCTCCAGCGACCCTACAAGAAGTTTGGCGATAGCCCCCTGTTCCGCGACGCGGTGGCAAAAATCGCCGATGACATTGCTGCGACGCCACTTCGCAACCTCTGGATCAGCGTGGATTCCACCGACGTCGAGACGCACGAGACGAACCGCAACCTCAAAGGCGTCATGCGCGCAATCGCTCTGTCCCTCCCCGTTTTTGCCAAGAGAAACATCTTCCCCGCCATAAACCTCGGCATCAACCGCCTGATTGACGGCCCATGCCCCGAGTGGGAAATCGAAGGCTATCGTGACCCGAACAAGTTCAATGCTCAGCGATTCGAGCAGAGATACAGAGAGGGCTTCGAGCGATATTTCCAATTGTGCGAGGAGCTCGGTTTCACCATCGTCGGTGTCTGCTATCCGATGGCGGAGCAGACCGGCATGTACGGCGCCGCTTCGGAAACGCTGACAAGCTACTCACCTCAGGAACTCGCGCTGCTCTTCAAGACCCTCGACGAAGTCACGAGACAATATCGCTCTCGTTTGCGAATTAGCTCTCCGTCCACCGCCCTGTATCACTTGACAAGAGGGGAGTTCGGCGTCCCGTGCAGCGGCGGACACGATTACTTTTTCATCAGCGCGGTAGATGGCCTCACCTACCCCTGCGGCTATATTGACAAACCTCTCGGCGAGTTCAAGGACCTCGACTTCCCCAAACTGCGCAAAGAGAATCGCACCTGCACGAGATGCCACTGGGAGTGCTTCTACGACCCCGACCAGCTTGTCGGGACCGTCAGGCAACTCCTCGCTCACCCCGTCAGCGTCATGCCTAAGGTCATGCGAAACCCCGAATTGCGCGACCGGCTCCTCTTCGACATGCGCTACTTCCTCGCCTGCGACTTCCTCGACGGCCGCCGCCCCCCGAACTGCGAGAAATTGGCCCGGTTTGCCCCACCCTGAACGGCGTTCTCGCTCCCACCATGGTCGGAGTTCTCGGTAACGGCGTGATTGAGATTGGCAGCGCCCCCTGCCTCCTGGTTTGGCACGGCGCCGACAAGATGTCACACCGAGAGGATCTCGACACTGGGGTAACGGTGCGCACAATACTGTACAGCTTCGGGCTCCCTCTCCAAACGTCGGAGACCCGACTGCTGTTTTCACTCATCTTGCCGCGCTTCGCGTCTAAGGGGAGGAAGGGGTCCACGCAAAGCGCGGCGATATCGCCCTCGACTGGTATTCTTCCGAGCCACGTATCGAGGCATTTGGCCTCTCCAGTTATTCCCCTCGACGGCCAAATGACGACGATGGCCACAGGTAGACCGAACTGCTCAGGGCTCTCAACGGAAGCTGCTTCAGGACGGCGGCGGGTTTCGGGGGTGTCGTGGGGAATAAGGGGACATCGCCACGGGGGAGCGTTGATGCGGCACCCGTCGAACCTTCCCCTTAAGCTTGCTCGGATCAAGCCGGGCACAGTTCTTGCTTTACGCCCTCCCAAGCTGGATATCGCATGTGGAGGGCCAAGTCTCGGGTGTTGCCGTAGAAAGAAATTGGTGACGGGGGAATGGTTTACCGGGGCCTTCAAGCGGTCAATTCCCCCCGGCCATCGCGAGAACCTCTGCCCAAGACGTACAAAAAATGAAAAAATGCCCGTTCTGTGCAGAAGAAATTCAAGACGAAGCTATAAAGTGCACGTACTGTCGTGCGATTCTATCTGCCGCACCGCCGACCGGCAAGAAAAAGCGCCGACGCCCTATCTGTCAAACCCCGCTCGCACACCGACTGCGGCTGACATTCCGCCGCGTGGGAAGGGTGATGGCCATCACCGTGGGCGCAATGGTCGTGTTTAGCCTGGTCTCAGTTGCGTTGGATGGCTTGGTCCGAGTCGCGCTGGATGGACACAAGGAGGCGGCCACGGCGACGCCGTCATCTCGCCGCCTCGCTCCGGCGCCGGAGGAGCGAGCACCTTCTGAACCAGAAGACTTCTCAAGCACAATGGACGGGAGAATTCCGGAACCAGCGGCATCGGCTTCGACGAACGACACAACGGCGCCATCAGTGGAAGCCCCTGTCATCCTTGTCCCCCTGGACGCACAGATGCAGGGTCCAACCGCCGCGCCTGCGCCGGAAGAGCCGAAAGAGGTACTTAAGTACCGAATCCTTGAGGTCGAGGATTTGAGCTCTGGAGGAGTTGTGCGGCTGCAGTACAGGATACGAGTATCAAGACAGCCCACTGAGCAAGAACTCC
Organism: bacterium; assembly: GCA_030691545.1. Classification (GTDB taxonomy): domain Bacteria; phylum Auribacterota; class JABMQX01; order JABMQX01; family JABMQX01; genus JAUYEE01. The sequence goes on from JAUYEE010000093.1 coordinate 52,105, forward strand.
GAGCGGTATGCAACAGGACTATCGAGCGGGAAAAGAAGCGAAGACACAATGCGATCTCGTTTCTCTTCTACCTGCCCGACAGTGATCCCCATGGGTTTTTCACCGCAGGAAAGGCCCACTGGGCGCCTAACGGGATCTGGGAGGACGCGAGTAAGGTGGCTGCCGGGCACTACTCGCGACATAGATTAGTGGTCGAGTGCGGGAACGCTCTAAGTGAAATCTCGGCGAAACCAAGCAAGCCGAGCTACGATTTCAAACCCGATCGACCTGTTCCAGAAACACCCTCCTGGGAGGAGCTGCTGAGCCCACGTCGTCCACCCTCGAAACCTTCTTACACCGTGAAATACATAGTCTCGTTCGGTCCACTATTCCGCCCTGCATGCGGCGGGGACGCGTTTGTGACCTACGAAAATGATCAGGGCGGAACAGAGCAGGCCGAAGTTAGAGTTGACTCACTGCGCGCCGGCGCTTGGGAGAAAACCTTGTTCTCCGTGAAGAGAGGAGGCTTTCTTTACCTTTCGGCTCAAAACCAAGGCCGCGGTGACATCAGGGCGACAATCTTGGTTGACGGGCACGTGTGGAAGACATCTGGGTCGAGCGGAGCCTATGCGATCGCATCTTGTAGCGGGTTGATTGGCCTCGAATAAGAAACCCGGCACGACGAACAGCTCAGTATAGCTCGCGAGGAAGGTGCGCGGGTTCACGATCCTCAAGCTGTTCACAAGTAGTATTGGAGCACCCTTGAAAAGGTGTCACGGCTTCCATGCTCGTATCGTAGCCGTGGCGGGCACCAAGGTTAAGGAGCAAACAATGGGGGATGTGCACAAGTGAAGAAATGCCCATTCTGCGCAGAAGAAATTCAAGACGAAGCTATAAAGTGCAGACACTGCGGAGAGCTGCTGGCCTCCGGGCCAAAACGCGAGGGGACGATCGAATGTCCCAGCTGTGGGAAAGAGGTTGTGCCAGCCGTCACGAAGCACGGGTTTATCGGGCAGACTACACAGAGGATCTGCCCACTCTGCGGAAAGCGGATTGGGCGCGCGAAGGGGGTTGCACTTTGTTTCATCGCCACGGCAGCATATGGCTCTGCACTGGACGATAAGGTGAGGCTCCTGTGCGTATTTCGAGATAAGTACCTGCTTGATACCAGCTTGGGAAAATCACTTGTTGAGTATTACTACTCGGTAAGCCCGCCAATTGCAAAAAGGATTTCATCCTCCGGAGTGCAGAGAGCACTGGTACGGTTCCTCTTGTATCCTATCGTGCTGATCCTGACCCTACTCATTGGCGACCAATCGTGACAGAGTCTATCCTGTTATATGCAATAACATTGCTGTCCGGTTCAATTTAGGTTGAGCAGGAGTTGGTTTTCATTGCAAGATGACGGTTGCGTTGGGGGACCATGGATGACGGTGTCCAAATCGAGGCGATGGAAAAGGCAGCTTTTGATTTTGCGTTGGACATGGAGCATGGACAACGAGCATCGGGATCGGTGTTTGATGAGGGCGACAAGAACGAACACGATCATGGCGATACAGATCTGAGTCATGACCGCATTCAAGGAGGTACCCAGGAAGGTTTTCACCTTGAGATGTTGTTTAATCCATTTGAAGAACAGCTCCACTTGCCAGCGGCATTTGTACAACCGAGCGATGGTAGTGGCCGCCCACGTGAAATGGTTGGTAAGGAAGACATATACCTTTCCGTCCTTCGGGTTGACATACCGAATGCGGCGGAGAGTATCAGGGTAGGTGTCTCTGGTCTTGCGACCGGTCAGCCGGATGATTTGATCGGACGTAATGCCTTGTTTCCGGTTGGCTCGGCGGCGTTCGACAACCCGGTAACGAATGTTTGATTTCAAGCGGGTGACGAAGAAAGCCCCTTGCTGATTCACACCGTGCAGAAAGGTGAAGTCCGTGTACGCGCGGTCCATCAAAAGCACACTGTTTTTCTCCACCGGATACCGTCGGGCCACGGTCAGGTCGTGCGTTTTCCCATCGGTCACGACGAACACAGTGGGAATGGAGTGGCCATGATCATATTTCACATGGAGCTTGATGGCCCCTTTGGTTTGGCGAAATTGGGCCCAATCGAAAACACTCAAACACAATTCGATCGTCGTAGAATCCCAGGTGCAAATTTTGTTAGCGATGCGTGCGGGTCTACTCGGTTTCACATCCTGGAACCTACAGAGCAGCGCATGGAACAACCCCATATAGATTCTCCATGGCCTCCTCTCGTTCGCATCCGCCAGGGTGGAGCGATGAACGTCCGACACCCCCATATGATAGTGGGAGAAGCGCTGCGCGTTGAAACCGGTCTCCAGGTCCCGCAAACTGTCACTGCCGCTGACCTGCCCATACAGCATAGAACAGAGTTGATTCCAACAGGGAAACCGGCGAACCCGAAAGTCCCCTTGAAACCACCCAACGACTTTCGCGAAAAAAGACCGGGGCAAAAAGGTTGTCAGTTGAGCAAACACTGTGTTACGATGCGCCATGGCTTGTGGCTCCTTTTTGTGGGTGTAACGTCTCGTTTCTTCCCATGGTACACAGAGGTGTACAGGAGCCCCAAGCCCTTTTTCATTTTCCTTCGTCAAGCGATGAAAACGCTCAAAATCACCCCAATCCGAAACCCTGTCTCTCCTCGAGAATTTGAGAAATCGAAAAAATGGGGTTGTTCGCGCTTCTTCCCTCTGGCGGCTGCCTTACGTATACCGCTGGAGACACCAAACGGCACTTATCCACAACTTTCAACCGGACAGCAGTG